>DATKWR010000213.1:0-6030 GCA_035529475.1 Sedimentisphaerales bacterium
ACGTCAGCCGTTTGTGAGGGACCGACGAGAATCAGTCCGTCGCCGCCGATGCCCCGGTGGCGGTCGCTGACTGCCTGGGCCAGGGCTGGCGGATCGTCAATCAGTTCCTCGAAGCAATTGACATAAATATAGTCATTGCCCAGGCCGTGCATCTTCGTGAACTTCATTCAACTTCTCCATGATATGATGTAGCAGCTATCTCAAAGCTGTCACCCTGAGCGAAGCGAAGGGGCTGGGCTTCGGAAATAAGAGATTCTTCGCTGCGCTCAGAATGACAAATCGTTTGGGGAAAGTTGCTTAGTCGTCATCGGCCCAGCTCCTTGAGCAGCCGGATCGCCTCTTCGGCCATCATCTCCCCGCCTCCGGTCGCGATCCGCGAGTTGACCGTCTCATAGCTACCTTCGGCAAACGCTTTTTTGGTGGGGATGTAGCCCGGCGCATCCTGGCACAACTCGATCACGAGCGTCGTCGCAAACGGGCTGCCCCGCTTAATGGCAAGGCCCAAATCAACGAAGACTTCGCCCGGCAGACCGACCACAGCTACGTCGCGGCTCAGCCGGAACACCTGAACTTCAAGCGGTATGGTCCGGCTTTGACGCATCTCAATCGCCATGATTTTGTATGCTTCGACCTGTTCGAGAAACGACAGGTCACTGGTGCCGACTTTCTTGATATTCTCTCGCGCCCAGGCCACTTTCTCCGGGCCGTACCGTTGAAGGGGCACTTCGACAATTGCGTTTCGCACCGCCAGAGAAGGCTGCGCGATGGTTTCCAGGGACTCCGCTCTCTTGCGGACCGTTTCCGCCAGCGTCCGGCCGATGTAGTCCGTCTTGAGACGTTCTTTCTTTGTCACGTCGATGTGGTTGATATCCCCGCAGGTTCCCGTGCCAAACAGACACACAAACTGCTCGCCGTACTTCTCACGCAGCGACTGCTCGATGTAGTAGGGGTAGTCGGCTGCATACAATGTCCCGCCCGTGGTATCGAGATGCAAGGCGAAGTTCACCAGCCCGGCGACGGCGTCGCCGCCGTTGGCCCGGCGGAAAAAGACGGTCCCGACCTGGGGGTCGATGGTGCCAGCGACGCGAACGATATCAGGATTCAGGACGCCGGGATTGAACCGGACCGTCCCGTCTTTCATGTGAAAACGCCGGTTGAACGAAAGGCCCTTTTGCTCGGTTGAGCCGGCCTCCAGCCGGATGGGTTTTGCCCCGGCAGCCGCCTGCGTTATGACATCGACGAGCTTTGCCACGAGCTCGTCGGCGTAGCTCACCTTCTCGTATGGGTCCTGGCCCTTCTCAGTGATGGCCGTTTCGTGAAAGTGTTTGCGCAGGGCGCCGAAGTAGAGGGGCCCCGTGTGGGAGTGCGTGGCCGCGATCAGGATGTTCGCCGCCGGAATACCGGTCTTTGCCGCCGCTTGCGTGCGTGCCCGGGACGAGACATCGAGCGAGATGCCGATGATGTCGCAGAAGACCAGGGCCGCGGATTCCCCGTTCTGGCGAAGGACGAGCGCCTTGGCGTGAAGCGGATTCAACGTCCCGGTGCTCAGACGCTCGCTGAAGTATCCGCTCATGCGGTAACCGACCGGCGGCGTGATGTCGGCGACCGCAACACCCGCTCTCATCTCATCCGCGCTGCCGGTTGTCCCGGACGATGGCGACGTTTCCTGGCCCGTCAGGTTCTCCAGAAACTGTCGAGCTTTTTTGGCCTCGGCGAGCGTTTGCTCCAAATCCCCCGGGTCGAGGCATTCGACAACGAGTGCTCCTCGCGTGAAGCCGCCTTGTTTGAGGCGTGCCAGAACGCCGGGAAAATCCACCTGGCCCGTCCCCGGTGTCACGGCCACGTTCTTGGGGTGCTTATAGTCCTTGACGCACATGCCGACCACGAGACCATCGACGGTAGCGGCGTCGGCGACCGGGTCGAGCTTGCCCTCCGAGTAGAACAGAATGTTCCCCGGGTCATACCAGATCCGAAAGTTCTTGTGGTTGACCATCTCGATGGTCTTGCGGCATTGCGGACCGGTGGAGTTCAGGCCGCCGTGCGGCTTGACGCTGATGCCGACACGTTTCTCCGCGGCGTAATCGCAACATTCGGCGATGGCCTTGTAATAGACGTCGTAGAGCTTCTCATTACCGATGCCGCCCATCAGCAGATTGGCCGCGCCGCAGGCGGCGCAGTTGTCGATGAGCTTCCTGAGCCCCTCGATCCCCGCTTCGAGCGACTTGGCCACCGGGATGTTGCCTCCATAGACCGATGGGATCCCCAGCCCGCGCTTCTTCGCCTCCAGGCCCACCTGCTCGGCCTCTTCGAGTGTGGTGGAGACCGAAATCACCAGGCCCGTCTCGGTGTTCGTGGTCATCAGGCCCGCGTATTTGAATCCCGCCTCGGCAATGGCGTCCAGCGCCGCGCGGTAGTCGTACTTGGCCCAGGGACGGGTGTAACAGCCGATCTGCCATCGCTCGCCGGCTGCCGCAGCGGCAACGGGCGACTCCATCGCATACGAGGCGGCCAGTCCCGCCGTACCTAATTGTATGGTTTTGCCCAGGAAGCATCGGCGGGATATGTGCTCAATAGAGTTCATTGTCTTGTTCTCCGGTTTCGTTCTCGAAGTATTCCGCTGTCCATTACCTCTACCCGGGGCGAATCTCCCGCGCTTCGGGGTCATAGAGCATTCGCCGGCCCTCGTCGTAGGATTGCATCGCCATAATGACGGCTACGGCGTGCTGGTAGCCCGCGTCGATTGAAGCGTTCGGCGTCTTGCGGGTCCGAAGGCACTGGAGCCAGTCGAGGAAATGCTCGGGCCGCTCGATTTCCTGGACGGGATTCTTGCCGCGTATCGGGCCTTTCTTTCTGCTGTTTGCCCCTTCGGCGGTCAGGAACGGCGCGTTCCAGTTGACCATATCCAGCACACCCTGGTCGCCGAAGATCTTGAAGCTGTTCCCGCTGCCGTTGCCAAAGTTCGTCGAGTAGCTGACCATGAAGCCCTCGGGATAGGTCCACAGGGCCTGGACGTGGTCGGGACAGGTGAAATTATGCTCGTCTTTCCAGGTGAAGGTCCCGCCCAGGCAAACGCAGCTCGTGGGGAACTTCGCGCCGGTGATGTAGTGTACCAGGTCAATAAAGTGGCTGCCTAAGCCCGGCACGGGGCCGTCGGAGAATTCGCGGTACCCGTACCAGCCCGAAAAGAGCACCGGATCGAACGGACGCATCGGGCGATCCAGCAGGAATTCCTTCCAGTTCACGTCTTCGGCCTTGACGTCCTTCATATACCCGTACCAGTAAGGCCGCTCGCTGTTGCGGCACTGCTCGATCCGCCCGACCGTGCCGAGGATGCCGCTCCTGTAAAGCTCCCGGCAGCCGGTAAACGTGGGGTAGCTCCGCAACTGCGTGCCGATCTGCGCGACGATCTTGGCCTCTTTGACGGCGTCGCAGGCTTTTTTCAGCTTGTCGAGCCGCATCGCCAGCGGTTTTTCGCAGTACGTGTCCTTGCCGGCTTTTGCGACGGCCTCTAAGTGCGTCGTGTGCCAGTGGTCGGGCGAGGCGATCATCACGGCATCGACATCCTTGAGAGCGATCAGGTCGCGGTACGATGAGAACTTTCGCGCCTCGCGCCCGTACCATTCCTTCGTTTTAGCGGCGGCCTCTTCCTGGCGGAGCCGCCACGGGTCGCATACGGCGGTAATCTCGAAGTTCTGGGTGTCCTGGTGTTTGTGCACGCCGGCCATGTGCGCGCCGACGCCCCGGCCGCCGCAGCCGATCTGACCGATCGAGATTCGATCATTGGCGCCGAGGACGCGGGAGTAACTTGCCGCCGAAAGCGCCAAAGCAGCGCTGCCGGCCGTAGCGGTCTTTAGAAATTTGCGACGTGAGTAAAAACCTTCCATTGCAGGGCCTCCTTAGAAAGACAGATTAACAGGAAATTTCATTCAACGTTCACGATACATAGGTGTCCAAAACCACCTTTTTGTTCGGCTTTGCCAAAGCCAGACAAGTCTGAGCGAAACGCCGCCGTCGGTCATTCTGAGCGGAACGAAGTGAAGCGAAGAATCCGGCCCGCGAAGTCGTTTTCTCATGCCGGCATCAGCTCACAATCGCCGCCCAGATCCTTCGCTTCGCTCAGGATGACAGGCATTATAGCAACACTGAGCAACAAATCGTAAATGGAAAATTGCAAATAACAAATTGATTCGGCTTACCCAACGATTCTCGATGATGACGAATGAGGCTTCACGCCTCACGAGAGAGGAATTCATGTATCATGTCACCGTATTTCCCACTTCGGGGGCTAATCCGAATCATCCAAATGACTCGAAACGAGACTCCGATGATCAATCTGGTAGTGCTGCTTGCCATCCCTTTCGGAGCAAAGCAGCCAATTCTTTCCGGACGGAAGCATACGTAGAACGGTCAACGACATTGATATTCTCCCCAGGGTCGGTCTTATGGTCGTACAATTCAGAGGCGGCATATTCCCGAGTATCCCAGTTCATCCATTCTACGTACCGGTAACGATCAGTGCGAATGGTGTAACCCATATAGACTTTACCATCAGGAGCCTTCCAAATGCCCTCTCGCAAAAACTGGCTGAAGGCGGCCTTTTTCCAGGGTCGTTCCGGGTCGGTCAGCAGCGGCTTCATGCTGACGCCCTCCAAGTGCGATGGGACGGCAAGCCCGGCCAAGTCACACAATGTGGGATAAATGTCGACAAATTCTACCAGACTGCCACATACATGGCTTTTGGTTTTTGTCCTGGGAGCACGGATAATCAACGGCGCACGAGTGTCAATCTCATAATTCGTCATCTTACACCAGCTTCGATGCTCGCCTAATTTCCAGCCATGATCGCCCCACAGGACAACAATCGTTCTGTCCCGAAGTCCCAGCCGATCCAGCTCATCCAGCAACCTCCCAATCTGGGCGTCGATGTAACTTACAGAAGCCAGGTAACCGTGTTTGAGCAAACGTGACTGACTTTCGGCCAGTCCTCCTTCAGATGGCAAAGGCGTATCTTTGAAATCCACATAGCCGCGCAGCTCTCGCAGGTTATTGATCGCCATGCCGGGAGCGTTCTCAGGCAGGTAATCATTTTCGGCCAGAGCAATTGCATCCCGGTCATACAGATCCCAGTATTTCCTGGGGGCGTTGAACGGAAGATGCGGGCGGTAGTAGCCAACCCCAAAGAAGAACGGTTGGTTTCTCGTTTTCAGGTCGTGCAGCTTCCTTATTGCCGCATCGGTTTGAGCACCGTCATAATAAGCATTGTCCGGCACGTCAGGCATTTCCGTCGCCCGAGCTTTCAAGTACCAATGACCAAAACGGTCGATGTATTTCTCACGCTTGCCCTCGGCCGCGATTTGCTGTTTGCGGCTCTCGATGTACTCCAGATTCTGCTTGTCACGATAAACGGCATCGGGGTCAAAGGGATAGCCTTCCAGGTAGATCTTTGGCTCACTCCATGACTGCGGGTCCGGAATGGTGTTATGGTAGATTTTGCCTATCGCAGCCGCATGGTAACCGTGCTGCTTGAAGTATTGAGGCAGAGTAACAGCATTTGGAACGTTGTCTCGGAAGTCGGTATATAAATCCCATACCTTGATGGTATCCGGCCGAAGTCCGGTCATCAGACTGGCCCTGGATGGATTACACACCGCAGACTGACAATATGCGCGATCGAAAATCATGCCTTCCCGCGCCAGCCGGTCGATATTCGGGCTGACTACATAAGACTGGCCGTAACATCCCAGTTCAGGCCGCAAATCATCTACAGCAATGAACAGAACGTTCGGCCTTTCCTTATTGACCCGCGGAGAAAGGGTATTGCATCCGGCCAGAAGACCCGAAAGAGCAGACGTCCCACAAATACTAACAAATTCGCGACGGCTGATTAAGGCGGATCTGTTTCCTGCTGTGCCCCTCATTTTCATATTCTAACCTATCCTTTCCTGATTGACCTCTGCCCAGCCACGTTGCTGAACCTTCTTTCCAATAGAATATCAAATCCGTCTCAACAGTTCGAGCTTTCCCCTCGTT
>DATKWR010000214.1:0-3283 GCA_035529475.1 Sedimentisphaerales bacterium
GCATTTTCGGCGGTTTGGTCGGGCTGATCTATCCTGTCCTGCTGATCGTTTTCATGCGAAGGCCCGACGTCAGGAATGCCTGTACGAGATAGGGCTGAGATGATGCAGGACTACACTGTCGAGCAGCCGTTGTACGTGTCCGCCAGGTCGTTGCGCAACCTGTGGCAGGAGTATCGCATCTACGCCGACCGGATCGAATTGAGGTCTTTCTGTGGTCGAAAGACTATCCGCGCGGGTGATATTCTGGACGTCGAAGTCCGGCCACGCATGGTTATCGGGGATATCTTTCGCGGCAAGGGGTTCAAAGAGAGCCTCGCGCTGAAGCTGGACCTGGCCGACCTTTACCGCCACGTCGCGATCCATCGCAGGTCCGGCTGGCTCAAATACATCCGCATCACACCCGACAACCCCGACACCTTCGTCAAAGTCTGCAAATCAATCATGCCGAAAGGAGGCCAATATTCCCAAACTTCGGAGTCAGACCAATGAACGGACCTGACATAGGGCAAGTCGAGCAGCGTCTTGCGGCGGTCATCAGCAAAGAACGCCAGCAGGCAATTCGCCAGACTCTGCTCATTGTGCTCTGCACGCCGGCGTTTGTAGCTCTGGCCAGCCTGATGGCGTTATTCGTGTTGGTCTATTTCCTGCGGTTCGCCGATTCCGACATAGACACCAGAGGGATTTACACGGGGATGAATGTATTCCTGGCCATCATGCTGATATTCGTTTTGAGGTGCTCGAATCCGCCCGAGGAGCCGCATGAGTTTGACAGAATGTGGCTGGCCGCAGCGATTGTGTTCATTCTGCCGCTTGCTCTGACGCATGGGACGGGCCTACCTGAACGAATCCCTGTCTTGTTCGCGATATTGTACGCCCTCCTGGCATTCCTGGTCCTGGGTCTGCTGGGACAGGTGCAAATCGAGCAGCCGGTACACGACGACAGCGACCATCAGAATCCGTTCGCGTCACTGATTCTGGCCGTATTCGGCTTCATCGCAACGGCATACGGCCAGATGCTGCGCGGCTCATGGCTGTGGTTCCCCCCCACGACCGACGAGCTTCGCCTCGGCGCGTGGGTTCTCTGCAGCCTGGCACTGGAGAATGCCTCGCCGCTCGAAGCCCGCGCCGTACCCAAACGTATCCTGAATATGTTGCCCCAGCTCAAGCTCATCCAGGTGAGAGGACGCAAGCTGAAACTGACGCTCAAAGGACAGGACCTTGTCACGGCCGATAGCGAGACCGAATATGCGGCAGAAGAATAAGCCGCCGCTTGATTACGGGTGTAATTATGAATATCGAAAGTCAGAGACGATACCGGACATTCTTGCTTATAGAAGGCTATTTGATTGTGATGCTCGAGGGCATAGCCATCGGGGTCTTTGCTTTTGAGCTACCTGTGGAAAGAGAGACGCTCTACACGCTTGCATTGGCTCTTGTCTTGACGCAAGTGTGCATCGTTGACAGCAGGATTGTAGGCAGACCGCTGCCGCTATCGACCTACTGGCTCGTATTCATTCTGTACGGGATAGCCGTCCCGATCTGCGTTATTCGGGCACGCGGCCTGCGAGGTCTGGGATACGTCGCCGCTCACTTCACCGGCCTGTCGCTTTCTTTGATCATACCCGCACTCATTGCAGGCTTTGCCTGCGGTACGATTTGGCAGGCTTGATGAAGTGGGACTCTGCTCGCTGGGAGGCTATCAGAGATTATGCGGGTCAGATCAATCAGCGATATCATCGAACGCTTCAGGACAAACTGGAGCGGGTATGCCCACGAGTATCGCCTCCTTTTGATGTTGACGGTGCTTGTTGCACTGGCGGACGCGGCTTCGACGGTGCACTTCATGCTCCGGGCCGGTCCCGATGCGGAGGGTCATCCGGCGATCCGGCTGGTCTCGGCGGGCTTCGGCCCCATACTCGGGCCCATTGTCGGCAAGCTGTGCCAGTTCGCTGCGGTCGTCGCTTTGACGGTCTATCTGCGTCGTTGGGCGGCTCATATCTTCGTCGCCGTGATTATCCTTTACACCTGGGCGGCGTGGTATAATGTGTGGGGATGCGAGCTGTATTGCCCCAGACTGCTTGAGTGGCTCGACCACCTGCCATGACGAGCACCGTACATTGAAGGCGGTGCCATCGAAATCTGTACGCCCGCTTGAGAAACAATCTGGCATCGTCCCGGAGTTTCTGGGGAAAACACCATCGGGTAAAAAAGCGTTCATCGCATTAGGGCTGACAGCAGGTAACAAGGCGGCTCCGAAAATCTCCCAGAGCCGTCCTCGATCAGGAGTCCCCAGGACTGCTGGTAGCGGATAAAGCGATAAACGCTGCTGGCTGTTCGCCAAGTGAATCCGTCATCCCCAGGGGCTGCCGCCCTGCAACCTTTGGGGCGTTAATAAGAATCCGCCAAAGCGGGAGGTTCGCGGTTGACAATTGCGGCTCGCAGCAAGATACTGTGCCATTGTTTGAAGCAGAAATGTATTGCACCGAAGGTTCGTGGCGGGATGATAGTGTGGCTGTGAACAGCGAGAGTATTATGCGGAAACCATATAAACAGAAGTTAGGCTGCAACGCTAAGGAGGAACCAATGAATACGAACATAAAGCGAATTCTCTTCTGGACTCCGAGGGTTCTGTGCATCCTTTTCGCGATGTTTTTGAGTCTGTTTGCCTTGGACGTATTCAGTGAAGGTTATGGCTTTTGGGAAACAATTCTTGCTCTGCTAATCCATCTAGTTCCAGTATACATTGTTGTCATCGCATTAGTCATAGCATGGCGTTGGGAATGGGTTGGGGCGATCCTGTTCATCGTTTTGGCGTTGTTCTATCTGATCTGGAGCTGGGGACGATTCCATTGGAGCGCTTCTTTGGTAATTTCCGGCCCCTTGGTCTTGCTATGTGTTCTTTTTCTGTTCAACTGGATATACAGAGCACATCTGCGAACGCAATAGTGGCAGTCTAACAACGGGTTGTAGCCGACGTTGCTCTGCTGCGCGGCCGAACCCAACCGTTGGCATCTCTTTCCTGCACTTGGATGCCTGTGTAGAAATCCTTGGACCCTTCGATTATCCTCAGGGCAGACTTCGCTCAGGGCAAATTCCTCCCCGAACGGGTGGGCCGCTCGGTAAGATGGACAAACGCGATGCGAGATACGCTTCAGGCTTTTTTCATTCCGCCGGGCAGCTCGATTCCGCTTCGGCCGGGGCCTTTCTTGAAGTCGAGGATAATCTTGACCGCCGTCTGGACGTCGTCGGCCATTGTAAAGACATCAAGGTCGTCGGCGTCAAT
>DATKWR010000215.1:0-7692 GCA_035529475.1 Sedimentisphaerales bacterium
GCCAGCCGAATGGAGCTGGCCCCCGCTCGTTGCACAGTCATTGAAGACGCCCCGAGCGGCGTACAGGCCGCCAAAGCCGCCGGAGCCAGGTGTATCGCCGTAACAAATTCCACCAGCGCCGCCAACTTGCAACGAGCCGACATGGTCTGTGACTCTCTGGAGGAGATAGACGTCGATACGATCACAAAGCTGATTGAAGCAGGTCGTTAGGTCCGGTTTCAACTGCACGGTTCGGGCAAATCGATAACTCGGGCTGCGGACAGTCTCTGACTTATGATTTCTGTCGCCAGGTTCACCCAGCTTTTGCAGTCGTCAAGGACAACGCTGTCGCTGCTGGCTACGACAGCATCGGTTTTTTTCAGCTCGGCGTCGGGACTTATCGAAAGCCTTATTTCCCAATCCCAGCGGTTTTTCTCGGCCAATTCGCGGATGAGCGTTTTCAATCGGCCGCTGTTGGAGACGGGGCTGTCAAACAGCCAGAGGGCTTTGTCCACCCCGATCTCTTTTAAGAATTCGCCGATAAGCTGCACGGCGGGGATGGTCTCGGTGACTTTGCGGTAGGTCCCGTGTATGCCTGCAAGGTCACGGTAACAGCCGTCGCGTCCTTTGAAAATCACGCCCCCGCTCATGGCCGCTTCGACGGTGATCAGGACATTATAGCCGTCGATGGCGATGGATTGGCCCGCAAGATTCTCCGCTTCGACGCGACGCTCGCTTCGGGAGGCAAGCTGCTGATCGGAACAGGCGCTGCGCATGACCGCCAATCTCTGTCTTTCGGTGAGCGCGAATTTGTCACCGACCAGTTTGAGAGCGCTCTTGTCCGCGTAGCCTTTGGTCAGCAACAGGCAGAAATCGGCCAGGGCGGCTCGCAAATCGGCAATTGCAGCCGGAGCAAACAGCTTTTGGTCCGCCGGGTGCGGCCCTCTGTGCGTACGGCGGTCTGGCATAGATAGATTCTCCCGGATCACTTGCTCTTGTTTTCGTTGGCCTTGAAGAGGCCGCCGAGTCTATTAAGAATCCCACGGCCGAATTGCCCGCCGCCTTTTACGACATCCTGTATGAAGCCGACGGTGCTCTCTTTCAAATCCTTTATCGGCTCCTTCGTTATCAGCTTGCCGGGCGGATCCGCCCAGTCCCCTTTAACGCGAAGACGCATGAGCTTATCCTTCATGCGGGCAAAGATATTAATGATAGGCAATCCCTCGACGGCTCCTGCAATCTGACTTAACGGCGCCGCGACGACGTAGCCGTCGATCCGCTTAGCGTGCAGGTCGATGGTCCCGCCGGGCTCGAATTCGATGGCCGCGAAATTGTTGGAAATATGCCCGCTCTCTATGGTCACAACGGATCCGGACGTCGTGAATGCGGCTTCCGCATCCGACATTCTAAGCGGCTCGTACTGAGACAAGCCGGCGGACGCAAATATCTGCGGAATCGCCGGCAAGACGCTGATGTCCGCATCATCGAAAAACATCAAGCCCTCACCATCAAACGCTCTCGTACCGTTGCGCTGCCCGCTGAAGTCATAGCTTGCCGTGAAAGTGCCCCTCGTTGCTTTTTGTGCGCTTGCGGTCAGCACGGAAAGGAATTCAGGAAAGTTTACATTCACGGCCAGCACGCGCCCGCGAAATTCCATTCGCCTGTCTTCGCTGACATCGGCGCGGAAGTAGCCGCTGACGCGGCCCCCGCACAGGGCCGCGTCGAACGGCTCGATATCGAGGCGTCGGCCGCCGAATGTGGCCGTCGCGTTCACCTTATCCGCCAGCGTTCCTTCCTTGAAAAATAGGGTGCACCCATCCAATTTCGCGCTGCCGTCGGCCTGCAATTCCAACGGTTTGTTCAAGTGGCCGGCGAGGGCCAGGTCCGCGAGCAGTCTGCCTTCCAAAGCATACTGAGGTATCCCCATCGTTGCGAATACGATGGCTGTTTCCTGCCTCCTGGTAGAATAGTCGGTTTTCAGCGAAAGCGTGACCTGCGAGTTGGCCAGGTTCACAAGCCCTTTGACGGCGACGGCGTTGGAATCGTCGGGCCCCCGCCGACCGGCCGCGATATCATAAGAATCCTCTGCCTGCCGAGTGGCGTCCACCCACAATTTGTCGAAAACAACCTTCGGGCCATTCGCGTCTTCGACGGCAATAGTTGCATCTCGAACGGCCAGCCGTTGAAGCGATGAAGGGCCGGTGTTTGGATCGATGGCTCCGCCTTCAGGAAGCCAGGCGGGGATTCTGAATCTGCGGCCGTCGGCGACGCTGGTGCGAAGCTTCGGCCCCTCCAGCTCTATCTGCGTCACGGCAGGCTTTCGCCCGGGCCAGTTCGCCAGGGTCAACCGGGCGTTCCTTGCGCCGAACCATTCAACGCCGTTTGAATCGCAGATGCTGAGGTTCTCAAATCCAAGCCCGGTCGGCTTGACCTCCAGATCCGCGCTGAGCGAACTCCAGGCTACGGCGTCATTGTCCGCAACGACCCAGTTGTGCAGCCGGATAGTCCCTTTCGGCCGCCACTGGTTCGGGTCCTTCAGAGACCCCGTCATCGACAAATCAGCAAACAGATTCCCCTCAGCCGATACCCCGGGCGCGCCCAAGGCGGTAAAGGGCAGGGCCATCTCGGTCTTCGTAAACCGGTGCTTCATCTGCAGCGAAACATCAAAAGCGGAGCTATTCAAATTGACTCCGCCTCCGGCCAGAAGAAGCTCCGAACTGTCGCCTGTAATGCGGTTGAGCGAGAATTCGTACTGGCCGCCGCCCATTCGAAGGATTGAGAGCGTCAGGTCGCCGTACACCGTCGAGGCGCCCTCGGCATCGACAACGGTTATGGCCCCGTGGTTGATCGCAAGCTTTTTGACTCCGGGCCCGCCGGCGCGGACCGACCGCTGCGGCAAACGAACCAGAGGCCAGATGACCTCGCCTTCAACTGCCGACAGTCTCAGGCTCACCCCATCGATTGCTATTTCTTCCACCGTAGGACTAAAGCTCGGCCAGTTCGCCAGGACGGCCCTGACCTTCTCGGCCACCAGCCACGGACGCTCCAGCTTATCGCAGAACCGAATTCCCTCAAGCGCGACTTGCCCCGACCCCTTCATTCCGACATGCTCGATGACCACGGGCCCTTCGCTGAATCTTGACAACCATTGCTCGGTTTTGCGCCGAATGATATCGGGGATAATCCAGGCTTCGGCGGCAACAACAATCACCAACATAGCCAGAACGAAGCCAACGATTACTCGAACGAGGAGCCTGAACAGACCCTTCCTGCGGGAAATCGCCTTGTTCTCTGTTCGCCTGCCAAACATCAACGTAGCCCCCTCAACCAGGCATTGCCGCCCGGCTCGCTACCGTGAACCGATTTCACACAAAGTCAAACATGTCTTCATGGACCCGGTACATCAAAAACCAATTGACACGACCCTCCGTCCGCCCTACTATGCCCGTCAAAAGTTCTGTATCAGGATAGTCTAATGCCCAGCCATAATTTAGCAAGTATTGAGATAGACAATCTGCAAATAATCGGCTACTCCGTCGCAGGCGAAGAGACCGTGGTGGCGATGCCCCAGTTGGACGTCTGCTTCGACGTGGGCAAAGCCCCGGACCAGATCATCCCCATCAACCACGTGCTACTCACACACGGGCACATGGACCACGCAGCGGGCATCGCCTATTATCTTTCGCAGCGGAACTTCTGCGGCATCACCGCCGGGACCATCGTGGCGCCTTCAAATCTGCTGGGGCCAATACGCGAAATCATCGACGCCTGGTCCAGGCTGGACGGCAACCCCATCCCCGCCAATCTCATCGGCGTCAAGCCCGGTGATGAGCACCGGATAAAACCCAATCTGTTCGCAAGGGTCTTCCCCACCAAGCACAGCAGAGGCTCCGTGGGTTTCACCGTTATCGAAAAACGCAAGAAGCTCAAGGCCGAATACGTCGGCCTGAACAGCAAACAGATTGTTGAGCTGAAAAAACAGGGCTTTGACATCGACTATCCCGTCGAGATTCCGATTGTCACGTACATCGGCGATACGCAGTACGTGGATTTTTCGCAATTGAAATACATCGCCGAGAGCAAAATCCTGATCGTCGAGTGCACGTTCTACGAGGGCGAGCACGCCGCCCGGGCCGAAGCCGGCAGGCACATGCACATCGACGAATTCGTGACGCTGCTGAATAACCTGAACAACGAGCACATCATCGTCACGCACACCACGCAACGCACGCCCATGCGCGAAATCCGCAGAATATTGAAGAATGCCCTGCCCAAAGACAAGTACGATAGAATCACCCTGCTGATGGCCAAGAGGCCCAGACAGACAGACTGATTATTCCGTCCCAACGTCGCGCGGGTTTGCCGCATGGAGCTTGATCAGCGCCATCACAAGAATCGGGGGTCCGCCGTATGGACCATGCTATCTGAACAACGCCCGGCCGATCTCAGTTTGATTCTTTTGTCCGACGGGATATCCTTCGGGAATAACGAAGAACTTGTAGCCGCCTACGTCGCTGAAGAAGATTCTGTCTTTGTTTTCGCTAAGCCACTGCCGCCACTGTTCTGCGGAGCTGAAATCGTTGCTCTGGCTCGTATATCGTTCCAGCAACCGACCCGCCTTTTCGGCCTGCTGCGGATCGCCGAGAAGCTCGATCAACCTGCCAAGGGTCTCCACGGTTCGGTTCGATTCAAGGCTGAGCTCTTTCAGGTCGGTGTCTATTTGAAACGTGCCGCCGCCGCGGGAATCGCGATACACCAATTCAATATCCTGCCGGTAATAATCAGCCAGACCCTTGGCGTTGCCCTTGTACTTTTCCATCAACTCCGGGGCAAACGTGGAGGAGAAGAAACTCTTGTCGTCTATCCGGTCTATCAAAGGGGCAAGCCTTATCGCGTTCAGCCGGTGGCTGGCATTCGTGTGAACCAGCGGGCGTACGCCGTCGAATCGATGGATATAGCAGATGCAGTTGAGAAAGAGCCTGCGGCCGGCATCCGTCATCTGGGACGGCGGATCGAAATACCCCCACTGCAGGACATTGGCGTGCCGGCCGATGCCGACCGCGCCGTATTCCTTGCCGTGGTTGAAACCCAATGCAATGGCCTCGGCATCGGGGGAGTCTTCAAAACCATAGGAGCGGCTGACCACGTTGCCCCTTTCAGAAGTCTGGACTTTCCAGACTTTCATTTTATCGGGCAGCTTGTCGGTCCCAATGTGCCTGTCGTGGTAATTAGCAGGGGTCTTCCGGTCCTCAAACTCGGGCTCGACCTTGAACGGGGTGTGATAAACCTCATGTTCGAGCGACTCACCATGAGCCGCGTTTGCCATGCAGTTTCACAAATACCCCGGCTTCAAGTCAAGTCTGCGACAGACCATAGAGCCTGCGACGCCGAACGTAATCGTCGCACGGCAGTACGAAAGAGAGAGTTGAGGAACGGGCGTGCCGGGCCGCGTCGCGCCGTAGTCGATGATGACAACGTCGAAATCTTTGGCCAGATCTTCGCGGAAGCTCTCGTAGTCCGTGGTCTCGACCTTTATGAAATGCCGGCTCAGGAACGAAGTGAAATCGGCGGTCCGGCCTTCGTTCGGGCTTGTCGTGCACAAGATTCGAAGCTTGATTTTGCCATTGGGATCTATCGGTTCGTCCTGGACTTCAGGTACTGCGGGTTCAGTCCGCTCGACGGCAGCCTGCTCCTGAGTATCCTGATTCTGCCCTTTCTCCTTGCAGCCGATGCAGTTGACCAACATCAGCGCCAGCAGCAGGACAATAGGCGCGATAAAAGCGAGAGGCTTTCTTGTGGTGAGCATGATACGATACCTCCACTGAAAGTTTCTGCGAACTCTTATATCCCTTCCGCCTTCGATTCTCAGCCATTCTATTACATCCCTGTTCAGCTTGCCAGCAAGAAATCTATCAAGGGCTGATTTTTTTCTGCCAGATCTCGTGGACACGCGCTATTTCGACAGCCAGTTGACAGTCCATGGTCCGGCGACTACTTGATGTACCGGTCCACACCGCTGGTTTTCGTGATTTCGTACTTCGGCCCTGAGCCTACCAGAATGGCCTCCGTGCCGGGGAGCTTCTCGATCAGCGCAAGGCCCTTCTGAGGCCCCATGACGCTGACCGCCGTCGAGAGAGCATCGGCGTCGGTGGCGCTGTCAGCGATTATGGTTACGCTGGACAGGCCCTCGGCGCTCGCGCCGGTTTGGGGATTCAGAATATGGCTGTAACGCTTGCCCGCGACGACGACGAATTGCTGATAGTCGCCGCTGGTGGCCATCGCGGCGTCGGTTATTTTCAGCGTGAATAGAAGCGAGCCTCCGCCGACGCCCTCTACCGCCGAGTTCGGATCCTCCACGCCGATCAGCCAATGGTCTCTGCCTTTGGGCGGCGAGCCAAAGCACTTGACGTTGCCGCCGAGATCAACCATCGCGCCGATGGCGCCGCAGCGCTGCGCCGCCTCAATCGCCTTGTCCACAGCGTATCCTTTGGCGATTGCGCCCAGGTCCAGCCGCATACCTTCGACGGCAAAACGCACCGTTTTCTGCCGGTCATCAAGCTCGAGCTTCTCGAAGCCCACCTTCGCCTTAGCCTGGGCAATTTGCTCTTCGGTGGGAACGACGCCCGTTTTCTTCTCGGCGCGGAATAGAGCAACCAGAGGCCCAACGGTTATGTCAAACGCCCCATCGCTTAGCTTGCTGAATTCGACGCTTCTTTGCAGAACCTCGTATGTGGAGTCGCTGACCTGGACGGGGTGTTCGGCTGCCTCTGCGTTAGCCCGACCGATGTCCGAATCGCTCTTGTAGTCGCTCATCAGCTCGTCCACCCGCCGGACTTCTTCCAGGGCAGCCGCAACGCCCTTCTTTGCCGTAGTTGAATCATTCGCCACGACAACAACATGGACGAACGTGCCCATGACCAGTTGCTGGCCGCTGTCGGCATCAACCAGTCCCCTGTCAGCACACGAAAACCACGATGCCGCGACCAGGAGGCCGCAAACGAGTATGCCCCCCGACCGCACGATCTTCCCGTTCATACAAAACCTTTCACCATGCACGATTTGATAATTGATAATCGCGGCCGAATCAATAGAAAATGCTCCCGAATCCGGCTATAATGCCGCAATGATCAAAAGAGACGTGACAATATTAGCCGAGCGGGTCGAGCGGGACCTTCTGCCTTTTGTGCGCCGGCCCGGCAGATACATCGGGGGCGAGGTAAACCAAATCAAGAAAGATCTATCGCGATGCGAGTTGGCTGTGGCGATGTGCTTTCCAGACGTTTATGAGGTGGCCATGTCCCACACCGGGCTGGCGATTCTCTATGATTGTCTGAACCGGCTCGAAGGCATCGCCGCTGAACGGGTCTTTGCACCGTGGCTCGATGCCGAGAAAGTCCTACGCGAAAAAGGCATTCCCTTATTCAGTTTGGAGTCCAGGGCCTCGCTGAAGAGCTTCGACGTGGTGGGCTTTAGCCTGACAAACGAGCTGTGCTATACGAATGTGCTCAACATGCTCGATTTGGGCGGCGTCAAGGTCCGCAGCCGCGACAGGGGCGAGGGCGACCCGCTGATCATCGCCGGCGGCGGCATGGCCAACTGCTGCGAGCCTATGGCGGAGTTTATCGACGTATTCGTCTTAGGCGAAGGCGAGCAGGCCATTATTGAATTGGCCCAGTTGATCCGAGAGCAAAAAAAGGCTGGCGCATTGAAGGA
>DATKWR010000216.1:0-2921 GCA_035529475.1 Sedimentisphaerales bacterium
GGATACCATGACTTCATCCCGATGTTCAAGGCAGAGAAGTGGGATCCTGACCGCTGGGCAAGGGTTTTCAAGAATTCAGGAGCCGACTTTGCCGGTTCTATCGGGGAACACCATGATGGTTTCTCTATGTGGGACACCAAATACAACAAATTCAATTCCAGGAATATGGGCCCCCGCCGGGATATTGTCGGAGAAATGGCGCGGGCACTCCGGAAGCAGGATATGAAGGTGGTTACCACCTTTCATCATCTCAGATGGCAATGGTATGACGCCGGCAGGAAGCTATGCCCCGCGGGAGTCGGAGTGAACAATCCTGAATACTCGGATCTTTACGGCGCACCGCGCGAACCGGCCCATGAATCGCCAGCTTTATGGCTGCAAGGGAGTCGCATTCAAGATCCGCGAGTGCGTCTAAGTAACATCATTCCCAAAAGTTACCTGGACAATGGATATAACAAGATCATTGAGGTCATTGACAAATATCAGCCTGATCAACTCCAGATCGACGGCGGCACGTGCGTACGACTGGGAGAGGATCGCCTGAAGAAGATGCTGGCTTACTATTTCAACTCCGCCAAGAGTTGGGGCAGAGAAGTTGCCCTCTCGCGGGGGTATGATCGTAACAATCCGTATGTGCCTTCGGAGATTTGGGGCAAGGAAGTTATGATCAGTCGGGTAATACCCACCACTTGTTCTATACAAAACATCGAGTGTCATTTCCCCGATGTTTCCCTGCATCAGGTGAATCCTGACCGATGGCAGACAAGCACGCCGATTCCCGGATTCAACTGGGCTTACATAGATGACTTGGAAAAGAAGTCACCTTCTGAGATTGATAGCGCTGTGGGTGCACTGGTAGACGGGATCGTTGATGTGGCCAGCAAGAACGGAGTCACGCTGGTGGGGGTTGCCCCGAGGGCTGACGGGACGTTTCCGCAATCGCAGATCGAGATCCTAAATCAGCTTGGTGATTGGATGAAGATAAACAAGGTGGCGCTTCATGGTGCGGATTGGCATTCCCCGTGTGAGGCAGGAAGCCTGAGGTTCACCTCGAAAGGTGCCTGCCTGTATGCGATAGACCTCAAGAAGCCCGGAATCCCGGTGACACTTCCGGGTGTGACCCCCAAGCCGGGTTCTGTGATCCGGATGCTGGGCAGCGACAAGGACCTAGCCTGGCACCGGGATGGCAGCGATTTGGTGATAGATCAGCTACCTGACCCTATGCCATGCGATCATGCCTGGGTATTCAGGATTGAACGCAGCGATGAAGATAAGCGGTAGCGGCCCCGCGACTGCATTAGGGGTCACCCATAACCGCCGCCGTGTCAACCCCGGGTTTTAATGATCTGGTTGCAACCTCCGGATCGCGTCAGGTTGCGCAGTTTAGGATGGTGAGTAAACGTCTTTTGTAAGGGTAGAGTTTGTGTTGTTCTGCCTGAATTCGGAGGGTGTGAAAGGCGTCCCAGTCGTCGTTGACGTAGATCGCTCGAAGGTTGAGAATCGCCTGGGCGCCCTCGATTCGCCAACGCATGCCGGTCTGTTCCATCCGGTCCTTCACCAGGTGACGGCACGCGCCCTCCACCACGCCACTGCCGATCGGGTAGCCGGCATCCAAGTACTCGTCGTACTTCATGTATTCACACCGCTGGGCGAAGTAGTTCAGGCATTGCTCGGCCTTCGCCTTCTTGGGTTTCGACAGCCCACGCTTGGTCGCCATTTGCCGGATGCCGCCGATCACGCGGCGGACCTTGCCTTCGAGCAGCTTGCGCAGGCAGGTTTCCACGAACGCCTCCGCCTCGTCGCTGCCTTCAGGGTGAAAACAGTAGGCCAGCTTCCACAGGTATTCCGTCACGTGCCAGATGTCCAGGATCCCGACCGCCCGGCCGAGCTTCCGCTGCTGCAGCTCGCGAAGCTTCGTTTCGCCGTCCATGATCGCCACGACCGTGCGACACTCTTGCGGATCGCGCTGCCGCACCTCCTCGGCAAGCCAGTTGAAGACAACGTCTTTGCCGTTGACTTCCTTGCCATCGAGTTGGCGAGTCAAGACGGCCCGGAGCCGCTTGTTCTTGGGTTCCGGCCGCTGTTGCTGTTTTTCCTTGCGAAGGATCTCGTCGAGCACTTCCTCGGCCGTGCGACGGAACGGGCTCACCGAGTAGACGCCGCCGACACACGCCATCCGCTTCTGGCCGTGCTTCTCGCCCTTCTTCAACCGTTTCCGTTTCGGACGCCCCACATCGTCGCCACGTTTCGTCCGGGGCGCATCGATCCGTCGCATCGGCACGCCTTTGCAGTCGCTGGTGGCGACCAGGATCTGCTCCTCCGTCGTCGGGTCGACCGGCACTTGTTCGTCGAAGTAGACCTCGGCATGCTCGGCCGCCCGCGTCACCATGTCCTCCAGGCAGTTGACCGACGGCGCGAAGCCGAAGATTTCCGCCAGCGTGGCCCGCGACTGGTCGTAGGATTCTTTCACGCACTTTGTGCCGCTCCACTTCTGCAGCAGATACGACGTGTTTCCCTCCGGCATGCCGAGCTTCGCGTCCAACGGCACCACCTCCTGACGCTGTGTTTCCCGCGTGGCGTAAACGTCGCGCTCAAACGGCGTCGGACCGAAGACCGAAACATACGGCCGCGCGTGTCGCTCGCGCAGCCGCCGAAGCTTCTTCCCCTCCTGCTCGATCACCTTCGGCCGTGGCAGTGCTTCGTCCTGCTGCTCGATGTACGCCACGATAACTTCGCGGCCCACTTCGAGCAGGCCGAACCAGGTCGTTTCCTCGACTTCATGCACCGCCTCGCCCGAAGCGGCCGCACGTTGAAGCCTTCCCAGCACTTTCAGAAACTGCTTTGTCACCTTGCAGAACCGATCTTCAACCTCGATAATCATCATTTGGGCTCCTTCGTGGAACATTGGAACGTTGTTCGCA
>DATKWR010000217.1:0-10074 GCA_035529475.1 Sedimentisphaerales bacterium
GTGATCTTTGCCATTGTCCTGCTCTCCAATAAAGGTTATCGATTAGCGTTAAATCCCCGCCCTGGATTTGATCCTACGGCCATGAGTCGCCGGGGCGGGCCTGCGAGCTAAAACGGCTCTACGCCGAGACTCAAATCCCGACCCAAACACCGGCATCGTATAACTTCTTGAATTTGCGGGCTTCGGCCTTGCTGAAGAAGACAAATGACGTCTTATTTGATAGGCCTGTTGGCGTTGGGGTTTTGACGATCCAGATTCTCTTCTCGTCCATATTCGTCGTCTCTTTCAGTTGTGCTTTTGCCATAGTCCTGCTCTCCAATAAAGGAGCCGCCGCACCAGAGTCAGAGCATCGACCAAGACGTGAGACCCCGGCGGGCGGCATGAAATTGATTTGATTGTTATGGTCGATACTCATAAATCCCGGACTTGGTTTGAACCTACGGCCTTGCCGATCCGGGACTATAGCGAGTCAAGCTATATTTTGAGAGTTAAGAAAAGAAGTAGAGAAAGCAATCTTCACAGATTTCGAGTTTCTCACGCGGATTACCGTGTGCTTTGCCGATAGTTGCGGTGCAGTAGTGCCGGTTCCCTGATAATGTAGAACCGCAAGTGTGGCAAGCAAAGTTGCTGAAAAACGGTTCCAGCATTTCATTGTCGGACAAGTTGTGGCAAGGACTGAAGTTGAAAAACGCTTCTATAAGCTTGCTGTCTGGCTTGTGTTTTGTTTCCATAGTTTGACTCGCTTTCTGCTCGACTCGCTATATGTACTTGTCAAAGTGCGGAATAAATGTCCTAGTCTCTACTATCTTAGTGGGTAGTGACACTACGCTCATGTTTTTAGCTCAATAATGTAGTTTCATCGAATTTCAGTCCCAATCACCAACTGTCCATTGTGCGATATTGAGTCAATAACAAGGCTGTTGTCGTCTGGAATTGGGCGTGTGTTTGTCAAGGACTTATTCCGGGAGCGTAGTATTGGCAACGACTTATGAGCGGAAAATATTTTATTATTTCTATTGACAACGGCCAAAAGTCAAGTATTATGGACGATATGGTACGACAGATTACCTACAAGGACGATAGGCATAAACAGAGGCAGATGACCCTCGCGGATAAGCGGTATCTATTGGCAAGCATCGCCGTTAAGTTCGCCCGGTACAGTGCTGGCCGTTACGAGGTTGACGAGCTTATCAATGAGGCGTGGTTGTCGAAGCACGTCCGCAATGCTAAAGAGGTCCCGATTTTATGGCAGGCAGGTCGATGGGCGATGATAACCTATATGCACCAGCAGCAGCGAGATACTCCGAATCACTAGTATCGCTGCACGTTCACAAGCCTATACCGCGAGAAAGAGGCCAAGAGCCTGTATGTGATAGAGCCTGAGGCGCCTGATACACCGTGGCGCCTGGACACCCTGGACGCCCTAGAATACATGGCCCGCAATCTGTCGGATCAAGAGAGAGAGATCATGGCCCTGCGATTCTCAGGCAGTCAGTCGAAGGAAATCAGCAAAATTGTCGGCCTATGCCGGGAACGTGTCCGGCAGATCATTGAGGCCGTTAAATCCAAAATGCGGATCCAATACGATATTAGCATGGCAGGATGAGGCAAAATGAGCAGGACCAACCACAAGCAGCGAGCCGAGCGGCGCGGAGCCGGGAAAGAATACTGGGCCTCCAGGCTCCAGCGGGGCGGCGAAGAATCCGGTAGGTACACCAAGCTCCTTACTCACAGATTAGAGCGGCGCCGGGCAAGCATGGAGATTCAGGGACTATTGGCGGAGCTATCGTAATGGACAACAGCAGCATATCAATTGAGACTCTGGCAGAGATAGACAGGGTTTGCGGTGATAGGCTCAGGCATAGATACGCTGATGGTAGTCCGGTATTAGAGGCAGGTCCACTAGACGTCTACAGCCCGGAGCATTGGGCACGCCTGGAGCAGCAGGGGTATGAGTGGGATGAGTTTGCGGGCGCCGCCATGCGTGGGTCCGTTACTGCTATGCCACTCCCAGGCGATCCAGCATACCAGCCAGCGCTAGAATACGAGAATTTAGAGCAGCCAGCAACAGAGACGATACACTGCCCGTTTTGCGATGAAGACGATTTTGACTTGCCGGGCCTGAAGATCCATTTGGCGGCAGGTTACTGCAATAGATATGAGAGTTATGAGCCGTCCAATAGTCCGGTCAACCAGAGATCGGCCGCCACAGAGCCACACAGGGCGTCAAATCGGCCAGAGTCAAGATAAAAATAAAATAATTCTAAAAAAAGTTGCAGATGCCCCGGGGCCAAAATGAATTTCGTCGCAAATTGCCGATACGGGGGGTATGAGTAATGAAGACGAAAAAACTGAGCAGAAGCATCCGGGAGGCAGGCCTACTTGTTACCACGATAAGTACACCGAACAGGCGTACAAACTGACGCTGTTGGGGGCGAAAGACAAAGATTTAGCTGATTTCTTCGGCGTGTGCGAGGCGACAATCAACAACTGGAAGCATGAATTTCCAGAGTTTTTAGAGTCCTTAAAAAGAGGCAAATTGCAGGCGGACGCAGAGGTAGCCGAGAGCCTGTACCACCGTGCGAAAGGCTACTCGCACCCGGAAGTTAAGGTGTTCTGTCAGGAAGGAAAGGTGATAGAACACAAGGTCACCAAGCACTACCCACCAGATACCGGAGCTGCAATCATCTGGCTCAAGAACCGGCAGGGGTTGTATTGGCGAGACAACCACGACGTGAATCTAGCTGGCCAGATTAGCTTTGGGCCGGTGATCGTGCAAATGGCGGGGGGCAATGGTGATTCAACATCGGAACCCAATATCTCACCCGACCAGGTAAAGAATGTTCAAGCTGACGAAGCGACAAACTGAGGCGTATCAGGCGCTGGATGATCCCACTGTGGTAGATGTCCTGTACGGCGGCGCGAAAGGTGGCGGTAAGTCATTTTTCCTCTGTGTGTGGGTGTTTCAGCTCGCGGTGCATATCGCAAACACGTTCAATCTACAGCCTACACCAAAGCCAATCCACGCTGGGTGGATGGGCCGCAAACAGGCGACAGACTTCACCTCCACAACATTGCAGACATGGCAGGATGTTATCCCTGACGATAATTATCAAATCAAAGCGGGGACGGAAAAACACCCGAAACACATACTCATTCAGGGCCGCATAGCTGTGGACTTCGGCGGTCTGGACCGGCGCGAAGACATAAACAAATTCAATTCCGCAGAGTACGGATTCATGGCTATAGACCAAGCCGAAGAGACAGCGAAGGATGATGTGGCGGTCTTGCAGGGATCGAGGCGGCTGAAAATCCACGGGCATCCGTTGTACTACAAAGGGCTCTACACGGCCAACCCGGCTAACTGTTGGCTGAAAGACGATTTCATTCCCGACTCGGCACCATACCGCCGGTTCGTCCAGGCATTGCCGAGCGATAATCCACACTTGCCGGATTCCTACATCGACATGCTCAAAGACTCTTTCGGCCACCGCCCCGAGCTGCTCGAGGCGTACCTTTACGGCTCGTGGGATCTGGCTGACGACGTCGATCAGGTTCTTAAGGCTATCTGGCTGGAGCAGGCCGGCGGTTTCACGCAGATCAAGTTCCAACCTCAGACTCGCAAGTACATCACCTGTGACGTGGCGCGGTATGGCGACAACGAGACGGTCAATTACTACATGCACGACACTGATATTGTAGATGAGGTTATCTATGGCCAGCGTGGTATCGACTACACAGTCAACCGCCTCACGGCGTGGAGCAATCAGCACAATCAATGCCCGGTCATTGTTGACGAGGGCGGCGTCGGCGGCGGCGTTGTGGATGTGCTCGCCAGTAACGGCGTCAATGTGATTGCGGCCAATTCAGCCACCAGGCCGGACCAGACAAACCCAATGTACACCTACGGCAATAAGCGGGCCGAGGTCTGGGATTATGCAGCGAGGACGTTGTCTCGCGGTGAGGTAGAGCTTCACCACAAGGACCCGATGCTGCGCAAGCAGCTCTGCACTCCGAAGTACAAATACAGCAATGGGCGGATATACATCGAGAGCAAGGAAGAGATTACCAAGCGGCTGGGCCGAGGACAATCACCAGACAGGGCCGATGCCTACGTGAACGGCTTGTATTATGGCCGCAACGTCACGCCGACTGACGCAGAGGGCATCATACAATCAACCGCCGGAGCAATGGATATGGTCCCCGACGACATCATGCTCGGGATAGGAGTTTAGACATGGCACTACAAGAGGCAGAGATACGAAAGAACGCCCGCAAGTTTGTCCGGGACAGTCGCCAGCACACCACGCGGCGAGGCCAGCAGGAGCGGGCCGAGCTTTATCAGGACTTCTTTCGAGGCGGCAAACACCAGTGGTCCGAAGAGGAATACGAGGCGTACACCAGCAAGGGCGTGACGCCGATTACAATCAACAGGTGCAAGCCGGTCCTCAAGGCATTGCTCGGCATGTATTTGCAGGGCAAGCAGGAGGTTGCGGTCTCGCCCCGTCGCGGTGGGACGGCTGTAGTCGGACAAGTGCATACCGAGCTGCTCAAGCACACACAGGATGTCAGTTATGCCGACTACGTCTACGCTCAAGTCTTTATGCGCGGCGGCATCGACACGGAGGCGTATCTCAAACTCAATATCGACCGCGGCGAGAACGTTAACGGGCAGCCGAAAATACAGGGACTATCGCTCCTGCAAGTCGATGTCGATCGCAACGCCACCGAGTACGATCTCAACGAGTCGGCGAAGTACGTGATCGAAAACGAGTGGATGGACCAGGACGAGGTCAAGGCATTGTGGCCGCACCGCGAGAAGGAGATTGAGGTAGGCGTCAGTCAAATAGACGACCTCGACGGCAAGCCCGAAGAGAGGCTGGCTACGTGGATGGCGAGCGATAGCACGGGCTGTGACGACGACCTCGACGCCGATACTCAGATCCCCGATCAGGAGCTGCTCAAGCAGTATCGGTATATGGTGCGGCGAGTCTTTTGGAAGGAAGTCAAACCGCAAATCATCGTCGCCGACCGCCAGGGCCAGCAGCCGACTGTTAAAATCGAGGACGAGAAAAAGATTGCAAAACTCACTCGCAAGGCGAAACGGTCAGTGCGATATCTCATCGTCAACGTCGTCAAAAAGGTATTGCACGAAACCGTGATGCTCGGCGAAACGATGCTAGAGGACACACCAAACCCCCTCGGCGATAACGTCAGCGACTACCCGATCGTGCGGTACTCGCCAATGTGGGATTCCGGTTATGCCGTTGGTGTGCTGGACGATGTTGTCGACCTGAACAAAGAGGAAAACATTCACCGTACCCAGACCGTGCGGATACTCAATCAGACGGCTAACTCCGGCTTCGTAGTCGGTAGTGCCAACGACAAGAAGTGGCTGGCCGCGCTCAAGAAATTCGGCAGCGTCATGGGCATAGTCATTCCCAAAGACAAATTCGGCGGGAGCGTTGAGAAGATAACACCGAACCAACTGCCGGCCGGTCATTTCACAATGGCCAAGCAGTTCGAGCAGGACGTTAAGCGAGTCTCTGGCGTGGATGATGCGAGCCAGGGTTACGGTACGTCGCAGAGCGAGTCCGGGCGGGCGATCAACCTAAAAATGACACAAAACCGGATGTCGAATGAGCCATTCTTCGATAATTTCTACCGCACGCTCGAAATCTTCGGCAACTTGCTCATGCACGTTCAGCTCAACAACGAGTTCTATACCAACGACGAGATATGGGCTATCGTCGATGAGTCGTCACTGATCGACAGCAAACTCATGGCACAGGCCCGTTTCAAACTGCAATCGACCTACGCATTCAATCTGCCGCAACCCATGATGCCGCCTCCGATGGACCCGGCTGGGATGCAGTTCGTCAAGCCTCAAGACCGCATCCGCGTGATGGATACGATGCGACAGGGCGTCGAGGGTGCCAGGCAATACGCACAGGCGTATCCGCAGATGTCCGAGACGTGGGACCAGGCGGTTAAGGCATCGGCCATTGAATCGCTGCTCAAAAAGCTCCGCGAGGACAAGGGCATGTACGGTGTCAAGGTCACAATCTCGCCGTCGGCGCCGACCGAGCGCATGGCACAGTTCATGCAGGTTGATGCCCTGATGAGCAAGTACGGTCAATTGATTCCGCCGGACGTCTTTATCGACTTGACGGACCTTCCCGAGGCCAAGCGCGAGCAGATTAAGATGAGATTGATGCAGGCCCAGCAGGCGCAGGCTCAAGCGCCGCAGCAGGCACAGGGGGCGGCCGCATGACGGCCAAAAATCAGATTCCCCACGCAATGCCGAAGATAAAAGGGACGGCAGCCAAGAGGCATAAGGGGCCAAGGCGAAGAAGTAGAAAACGATAACCTGAACAACAGGAAAACCGAAGATGAAGCTATCCATCCTAATCTGCCACCTCGAAGATCGCATCGAGCAGCTCCAGCGGCTCCGCAATATTCTAACGCCCCAACTGAGTACCGACGTAGAGATCATAGTCGAGGGCGACAGGGCTATCCTACCGACGGGCACCAAGCGTAACATGCTGCTCGATAGGGCTCTCGGCGATTACATCTGCTTCATCGACGACGACGACACCGTTCCCGATTACTACGTGCAAGAGATTCTCAAGGCCATTGTGCCCGACAAGGACGGCTATCAGCCCGACGCGGTTGGTATCCAGGGGCATTACTTTCATGCCGGCAACCCGCCGGAGGTGTTCGTCCATTCCACGCGATACGATCATTGGTATAGCGAGGGTGGAGTGCATTACAGGCCCCCAAACCATCTCAACCCGGTCAAGCGTGCGATGGCGATCAAGGCAAAGTTTCCAGACGAAAAGATCGGCGAGGACCATGAGTACAGTAACAGGCTCGTAGGTTTACTCCGTGACGATCCGGAGTTCCCAGGACGAGAGGTGTTCATCGAGCCAATTATGTATAATTATTACAGCAGGTAGAATGAAAATCCTTATGAAGTATCCCAGCCGCGGAAGACCAGATTGGTTCAAGCAGACGCTCGAGCTCTACAAGGACAAGCTCGGCGACACGCACGAGCACCAGTGGCTTATCACGATGGACGTCGATGACGCCAGCATGAACAACGATGCCATGCGTGCGTACCTGGACCGCCAGCACAATCTCATGTACCACTACGGCGAGAGTAAGACCAAAATCGAGGCTTGCAACGCGGATATGGAAATGGCCGGTGATTGGGATGTTCTCGTTCTGGTATCCGACGACATGCTGCCGAGCATCTTTAGGCTCGACGACGTCATAGCGACCGAGATGCAAAAGAACTTCCCCGATCTGGACGGCGCCCTGAACTTCCCCGATGGCTGTTGCGGAAACAACGGCTTAATCACGCAGTCGATCATGGGCCGTAGGCTGTACGAGCATTTCGGCTACATCTACTACCCAGGATACAGGAGCTTCTACTGCGATACCGAGTTCTCCGATGTTGTTCGTGAAATGGGCAAGTGTGCCGAATGTGAGATGATGATAGTGCACCACGACTGGAAGGGCGACAACGTAGACGCCCTGGCGATAAAGAATCGCAGGGACTGGGACCATGACGAACAACTTTATAAACAAAGGAAGGCTAATGGATGGACAGTGACAAGCTAACTATCGTATGCGACCATACTATCTTGAAGGATGTTCGCGCCGGCATGACTGTTTTGGATGTCGGTGCTCGTGGTTTTGGTTTCGCCAAACCTATGGCCGGCATGGGGTGCAGGGTTGTGGCTATCGAACCTGACACAGATGCCGGCGAGCCAAATCACCCGGATATAGAGCTTATCAAGGGTGCGATGGTTGCCCGTGGTAATACCGGTGAAAAGGAACTCATCAAGTGGGGCGATGGTACTGGTAATCATCTTGATTGTGTGCACGGAGATATTCCATTTGACGCCACGAGGCAGATGACGCCATGTCATTCGATTGACGAGATAATGTCGCGCACCGGAATTGAGTTTTGGGACATTGTCAAGTTTAACTGCGAGGGAGCGGAGTACGACATCCTGCTTGATTGGCCCGGTCCCATAGCCGGTCAGATCACCGTACAGTTTCACGATTTCGTCGGAGCAAATCCCAGTGGTGAGCAGACCTACGCTCGGATGTTCGCCCATCTGGGGCAGTGGTATGACGTTGTGCAGCACGTACAAGACCGGCGATTCGTGAGTAATGTCCTTAATTATTGGGACTCTTTGATTGTTTTGAGGGCATAATGGACGCTGATGTAGTAGAAAAACTGGCGTTATTCGGACAGCAGGCATTAGGTGAGCCGGGCGACGTGATTAACAGCTACAACATGGCTGCGCATTCCATCGAGCTGGACATCCCCGGCGATTTCGTGGAGTGCGGAGTGTTTTGTGGCACACAGGTTGCCGCAATGGCACTGGCTAATCAGGTGTTTAAAGCCGGGCGGAAGATCCACCTGTTTGATTCGTTTCAGGGCATACCCCAGGCCGGGCCGAATGACGGCGACGACATCAAGGGTTGTATTGGCGACGGTAAAGGCGAATTGGTGTCTTCGGGGGTAGCCGTTCAGGACGTCGATGCCGTTAAGGGCCACATGGCCGGTTGGCAGATAGACCCGTGTTCGCTGGTGTACCATCCCGGATGGTTCCAGGATACATTGCCGACGGATGTTTCGCAGTTGTTTGATTGCGGTATTGCCGTACTGCGTCTTGATGGCGTTCTCTATGAGTCCATTGCGACTTGTCTCAGGTACCTGTCGCCGCTGGTTCACGAGGATGGCTACGTTATTATTGACGCCTATCGTCTCAAGGGCTGTAAACAAGCCGTGTTTGATTACTTCCTTGCCATGCGCCAGCAGCCCGAACTGCTGGTTATCAAGGATGGCGGTGGTGGAGTTTTTTATCGAAAGGATTGGTTCTAGTGTATTCACAACACGATGAGGAACGGTTTATCTGCGACTACTTTGGTGGCAAAGACGAGGGGCGTTTTTTGGATATCGGTGCGGCGGACGGCGTGTGTTTCTCGAATACAAAGGCGCTGCACAAAAGAGGGTGGTGCGGGGTAGCCGTTGAGCCTTCTCCTAACTTCTGCGAGTCCTTGCGGGCGATGGATAGGATCACTGTTGTTGAGGCCGCGCTGTGCGACACTGACGGTCCCGTAGAACTCTACCATACATACGATTTTGTGTCCACTATGAACGAGGGGCACAGTCGCAAGTGGGCCGAGTTAGCCGACTACCAATTGATTACCGTTGCCGGCATTAGCTGGTCCTCGCTGCTCCGTGATTGCGGATGCGATTTTGATTTTATGAACCTTGATATCGAAGGTGATAACATAAAGGTTCTTCGCCGAATACCATCGGTTTATCTCGAACGGCTTTTGTGTGTCTGCATCGAATACGATGATGACATACCGGCGGTGGAGTCGTTGCTGTCGCCTTATGGTTTCGGCATTCTTCATACGACCGGCGAAAATGTGGTTATGGGCAAGACAAAATGAAATCCTGCATAGTGACATTTGCGAATGGCGGTTGGTATTCGGTTGGCGCCGAGAGGCTGGAAAACAGTCTCAGGACTAACGGCTTCGATGGTGATTTCCGCAAGTTCACTGAGTTCGCCGATCTCAAGTGCCCGATGCACAGCCAGGTGCCCTATGCTTTTAAGCCCGCTGCAATAGCAAAGGTCTGGGACGACTACGATCTCGTGCTGTGGTGCGACGCCGGCATTCAGTTGGTAAAACCCTGGCAGAAGGTGTTGGACTTCTTCAAGGACCATGACTGGATGCTTATGTTAAACGGCTGGACCGCCGGTGAATGGTGTGCGGACTCCGCCCTGGAGCCGTTGGGTCTCAGCAGGGAAGAATCGTTCACCATTCCCAATCTCATGGCCTGCGTAATGGGTTTCCTGACGGCCAATAAGAAGTGCCGGGCTTTTCTCGATCAGTATGTCTTGGCGTCGGAATCCGGGGCGTTTGAAGGACCGTGGAGCAATAACAGCCGGGAGGCGTCTGAAGACGGCAGGGTTCTGGGTCACCGGCACGACCAGACGGCGGGTGCGGTGATAGGTCACAATCTCGGCATGGGACCGTTCATCG
>DATKWR010000218.1:0-9370 GCA_035529475.1 Sedimentisphaerales bacterium
GAAGAGACCCCACGAAGTGATTTCCATCCGGTTGCTGTAGGCCCCACCGCCAACAGAAAAATCCCACCGATGTTGCCCCATGGGCGGGTTGCCCGCGATGGGGACGCCATACGTGCGCCAAGCAACCTCCGCTGTGGCCACGCCAGTGGCGTCCCAGCCCTGCCCGATTTGATAGATAGCAGGGGAGACCTGAACCATTGCAACGGCTGTGGCGGCAGTTGTGTTGCGCAGAACGGCCCCTGCCGCCTCCGTCGGGGTAACGACCAAGGCCAACGGCCCATCAACCCCCATACCAGTGGGGGTCAGATATGAATTGACGACCCGAACAGACGTGGTCGCCCAAACATTGGCAGGCCGAAAGGTTGTAGCGCTGACTCCGATGTTGCCAGTGCCATCTACAGCCGTTCTCAGATTGGCCAGGTCGTCTATTTGCCAACCAGACGGTTGCACCTTCCCGCCGCTGGCCCCATCGAAACGAGCAATGTCATTATCAGTCGGCGCAACGTCGCTCTGAACGAACTTTTCCCAGACTGCAGCGCCTACGCTGTCATCTTCGCACGACCAAAGCACGCCAGAGACAGAGTTGAACCAGAGATCGGCGACACCAAACTCTTGCCCGATTCCCGCAGTGTCGGCGCTATCATTTGTTGCCCCTGGATCGACAACAGCTTCCCAGGCGACAACCGTGCCCGTCCCGCCGCCCCCAGTGCCGGTGATTGGATATCCAGAGCCTTGCAGTCCGGGCATTTGATACTCCTACGTTCGATGAATCGCGACAGCCTGAAACGTGCTTGCGTTGGTGCTCAAGGTCCAAAACTCGATCACCTCGACAGGGAAGCTGTGGCCATATCCGGCCCGGATGGTAAATCCGTTCCCGGCCCCGGCTGCCATGGCCTCCAGAGTCAAAAACACCTCGATTGGCTCGGACGCATGTACATTGTTGACGACCAGCTGGTTTGTCGTACCACGACAAGGCCAGTGATCGGCCGTTCCTGCAGTGGTTGTGCCGTTAATATGAACCGGCTTCCCACTACGAATGAATTGCGACATTGGCCGCTCCTAGTTTTACGTGAAGTCAGGCATTCCCTCGATCGTGCCAACCACTGCCAGATCCAGCGTCTCATTGAGTGCCAGACCAGTCACGACGAAGCTGCCCGTCGCCTTTGTGCCGATGGAGGTTCCGGCCGGGCTGGCCGAAAAGCCCATCAGAACGAGATACGAGGTGTTGGCCATGTTCTGCAGAACGTGCCCGTTGAAGTAGGTCGACGCGAGGGTAACCGTGTCGGTCCCCGTTCCGCCGCCAGTGACCTGCAGTGGCTGAACGCCGATGCCCGGATTGTTGGAGCCGAGGAGGTACTTGATCCCCTTACGCTTGGCCCACTGCAGAAGGCTGCTGAACGTCTTGTCTTTCATTCCCATGGTGGTCTACCTCTTGGCTTTGCAAGACCAGCTCGTTGTAGATCTTGCGTTTTGACATCGTTGCCTTTACGGGTAGCCCCAATTTGATTCCGATATCCAGAAGCGCCGCTTTTGACAGCGCCATGGAGATCGTCACTTCCTCAGACTCCGAGTGACCGTTGCCGTTCCCATTGCTTGGTTCGGGCTCTGGCTCTTCCGTTGTCTGTGGGGCAACCTCGATCTCTTCCGCCTGCTCTTCGTCGGGCGGTACGGAAATCATTTTTTCCTGGTCTGGCGGAGGGGGAGCCACATACGTGGTGACCGGTTCCGCAAACTGTTGTTCGACGTGGGGTGTTGGTGGTTCCAAAATCTTGGCCATGTCATGCAGGTCACTCGCAGACAGGCCGATCGCAAATGCCATATCCAAGAACTCGTCCTTGGTCTCAGGCAGTCTGATGCTCGTTTGTTTTTGTTCTGACTCTATGACTCCCACCGTTTCGAATCCGCACGCGTCCCGCAGTACCGGCACGTCAGCCGGATGTACAGCGCAGCAACCTTTGTCATCGGTCGAATAGGACCGATTGTTGACGTTGACAGCGTCATTGCACATGTTCGGGTTGCGCATTTTTGTCAGCAGCATTTTGTCTCCCTGTCTAAAACCCCCGGAGGCCAATCCTCCGGGGGTTCCCATCCTAAGCCAGCTCGCTAGCTACCGCTAGCTGACATCGTACGTGGGCGACCTGTCGGACCGACCAACGTTGATGTAGACGAGGCCCTTGTTCGGCGCGTGAACAACCAGGTTGCCGAACAGAAGCATCATGAAGCGATAGCTCGAATCGACCATGCCAAGGCGAACCTTCATGAATCGAAGCAAGCGGTTGAACTTGTTGAACTCCCGATTCTGCTGAATCAGGTAGACGTGACCGGTGCCCTGAATGTAGGCGTTGCTGTCGGTGACGGTCGTGACAGCGCCGGTCCGAGCAACCTTCATCTGGAACACGCAGGTCCCAACCGCACCATTGCGGGTCGATCGGTGGATCTCGTAGTACGACGACAGCGGGGAGCCATCGTTGATCGAGAACGTCACGCTCTGGCCAGCCGTCACCGCGATGGCGCCGGTCATCGTCACAGGCACGCTCTTGCCGTACTCGTTGACCCCTACGACCTTGTAGCGATACGCGCCAGCGTCCGCCGCCGTGAACTGCGAACCGGTCCCAGCGGCCGCCAGCGCGGCGTTCTGGGTGGGGGCGCCTGGGCGGGTGGCAGCGGCACCAAGAGCAACTGCGCTCGGAGCCTCACCGAAACGGATGAACACGTTCGGCTGCAGCTTGATCGGGCCGCGCTGCGAATCGTACACCTTGATCTGCATGCCGGCGTGGCCGTTCTGATAGCCACCGGGGTTGATGTTGTAGCGGGCGTTCGGTGCGATGTCGTCGACGAAATCCGTATCGACGCCAACGGGCATGTAGATGTCGGTCGCCATGCCGTAGTTCGGCGCCTCGTAGATCAGGCCGGCACCGTAGTTGACCTCATCGCCGGTCAGCGGACGGCCGCGGAGATCGCGGACATGCAGACCGTTGTTGTCGTAGCCGTTGAAGCTGACGGACAGCAGGTCTTCGTTGCCCTCGAACAGCTGGCGCTCGAGTTGCTCCAACATCCACATCGTTCCGCCGAGGGTCTGATGTGTCTCAGCGTCGGCGTGAGCCATTTTCGTCATGGCAGCCATGATCGAGTAGCGACGGGTCGTTCCCATCGCCTTGACGACCTTGTACTGGCGTTCCCACGTCGAGTCATCCTCGCCGGGGAGCCCGCCCTCGTTGTGGAAGAACGCCTGGCCGCTACCGTGGGCGGTCAAGACGTTGATCTCGTTGACGGTGTTGAACACGTCGTTTTTCAGAAGCTGCGGCCACAGCTTCAGGTGCTCCATGCGATAGCTGAGATTGTAGAGCGTCCCATCGAGACTTTCGAGCCTCAGTGGGAACCCTCCGCCAGCTACTGCGCCGGGGCTGTTGATGTCTGACCCTGCGGTGAGGGCCTTGCTCAGTTCCTGCACGTCGTCCTGTGCCCAAGGACCAAAGGGCATCGGATCTCCGTACTGACTGTAGTCGATTTGTCCGTTCATTGCTCGACTCCTTATTCGTTATGCCCAATGGCTTTTTTGACATCGGCCATCATTCTTGGGTGGATGTCCCCGGTGCTCTCGAACCGGATAACTGATTCTGTGATGTCCATTCCGCATGGCGCTTTGCCATCGTCGGACGATTTGTTCATGGCCGTCAGGCCGTCGATGATCGCCTGTCGGCCAGGGAGTCCCTGGTTCGCGCTGCCGGCAGCGAGACTCTTTTTCAGAGCCGCCACGCCCGTGGCCGCACGCTGTGGGGCCGGGGTGTTTTCGACCGTCTCCACGCGACCGCCGAGGCTCTTGATCAGCTCGCCTTGCTCGAGGACGCGTTGACCGAGCGCTCGGTTGGCTTTCGCCATCGCGAGATTGAAACGACCCATGTCGGAAAAGCCCTTGGTCAGAGCTTCCTTGGTCTCGCCTTTGATGGAATCCAGCGCGCCAGCGACAAACGCATTCTGTCGGGCAAGGAATCCGCTCACGTCGAGGCCGTCATCGGTCTTGTGGTTCGCGAGGATGTCCGGATCGGAAAGGGCCGCCTCGGTGAAGCTCTTGTCGAGGTCTTCGTCGTCATCATCCGACGGAAGCTCCGACTTGATCAGCTCGGAAAGCTCGGCAAGCTCCTCCGGGGTGGTCTCGCCCTTGGAGAGTTTGTCGGCCAGCTCCGCCCGTCGATCGGTATCGGCATCGGGGGAGGCGCCGCGAGCGATGTTGATCGCTTCGTCAAGTGCCTTGACCAACAGATCGTCGTCAATCAACGCATCGGTCGAACGTTCCATTTTCTCGTCTCCCTCTTTCTCTTCCTCGTCATCCTCGTCGTCCTCGTCGTCCTTGACCTTCGGTGCCTTGCCTTTGTTCAGGATCGGACCGGGGGTCATCTGCGAACCGTCGGCCGTTTCCTGGCCAGCGGGTCCGGCCTTGGAAGGAGGGGACATTCCTTCTGCTTTGCTGAGATCTGTTCCCGCGATCGAAGCAGCCGCCTTTGCAGCCGTCTCTTCGGGGTTCGGATCTGTGATCCCGCCGCCCAGCGCAGCCATCGCGCGAGCGTCAGATTCGGACTGGAATCCCATCTTCGGAATAACGTCGCTCATTTTAACTTCTCCTGTTTGATTTGAGCCAAGTCCCAGACCATCTCTGCAGCCTTGCGGGATAAGCCCTTGGTCTTCATGAGCCAATCAACGGCGCTGCGCCGAGTGCGCTTCTTTCCACCGTCGAGTGATTCGGTTCGGAGAGGAAACCCTTGGCCTGGAGATGCGGGCGGTGCTTCCACCGCTCCACCGGCTGTCAGCGCCTTGGTAAGCGCCTCGAGACCGGTGTACTCATTCACCGGGCTATGGGTAATGGCGACATGGCGAACGATAGCCTTGCTGACGTGATCACCCACAAACTGCGTGGACCCGTCGGGCATGGACTTTGCGATTGTTGGTTGCCCAACTCGACTTTGAATCTTGCCCTGTAAGCTAAAGCCTAGCTTTCGTGCCTTCCGGGGGTCTTGCTGCATCGCACTGGCAAGCTCGAAGATGTCGCGAGCCGGCTTGTAATGCTTGAACAGCACCCCATCAACGATGTGGCACTTTTTCCCGTCAGCTGTTTTGCCTTTGCTGATCTCGAGAGGATAACCAAGCACGGCACCCTGAGCGGTCCCCTTGCTGTGGTTGTCGTTGAAGTAGCCGCACTTTTGAAACTCGGTGAAATCGAGCCCGTCTTGCAGGACTACCTCCCCCTCGCGATCTCGATGCTCTGTGGTGATCACCCCGCGAATGCGGAGGTCCCCATCCTTCTCGAAGGTTTCCAGTGGGACGAAAATGTTAAAGTCTGGCTTAGAGGGCATAGCGCTATCGCTGCCGCGCCGCCTCTCAGCCTTTATGGCTAGGCCCAAACGTCGGACGTTATCAGCGTAACCTAGCTCACCGAACCGTCAAGAAAAAAGCATGGGCCACCGGAGATGTGGCCCAGCTGCCCTGCCGCCGAAGCAACAGGGGGGATATCACTTGGCTTTTATGTCTATCTTGCGAAGGATAAGACGTGGGGTGATGGATTTTTGCAGCTTTTCGCCCACATGGATATCAATAGGAACGTCGCCGCCGCACTTGCGGCATACAACAATCGCCTGGTCTTTCGACTTGTGGAACACGACAATGTTCGTCCGGATTTTGATTTTCCCGTCGAGCCCCACGCTGACGATCTGACGATTGCAATTCGGACACCTCACCGTTTCACCTGCGTGAATCGCATAGACTCGCGAGCCGTCTTTTGACCCTTGACAGCCTTCTCGCCTTGTTGGTCGGTCTGGCGTCTGTTGTCTTCCATTTCTGGGTGAGCGTCGGCATAGGGCAGCACCCAATCACCAAACTGCTTTGGTCGTGACTGTGGGGCTTGGAGCACCTCGAACAGATTGGATTCTAGCTTTTGAAAGCGGTGCAGGTCGATCACCAACCTGGACTTGCGCTTATTGTTTTGGATCGTCTCCTCGATCATGTTCATGACGGCAGTAACATCGATTACGTGGCGCGCCGCCGACTTTGTCCCGTCAACCTTCATACCTCCAGAGACAACCCGGCCAATTGGGGCAGGCCCTGTGTATCCAACCCCGCTCAACGGACCAGATGACGACTTGCTTAGACCTTCAGGCTTCGGCGTGGAAGCCATCGCGATATGAGCGTCTACCAGATCTCCGACCACCTTGGAGTTGACAGGCGACCTTTTCAGAGCCGCTCTCATCTCTGGGTCTGCGTTGACGGCCCACAGCACATCATCGAGGACTTGAGCGATGACCTTCGCCCGGTTGATAGAGCCCCTCGACGCATCAACGGCCATCTGCGTATGGACTAGCACGCGATCGAGTAGCTTGTTTCTGCTGATCGCCTTGACCAAGTCAGGCTCGCCGGTCGACGCCGCCATGTCTTCCTGCCCGTCACCAAACAGCCCACCCTGTTTCTTGTCTTCCTTCGCCTGTATTTGGGTGATCCGCGACTGCTCTTTCTCTGCCACCTTCAAAGCCTTGGCCTTGTCTCTTGCCTCTTTGTCTCTGGCCTGCTTTTCCTCTGCCCTCTGCGGAGAGATACCGAATTCGATGTCAAGCGCCTCGGCTGGGTCTGTGACAACACCCTCCGACGCGAATGCAAACCCTCCCCCGGCATGCTCAGCTTGCTTCGCTCTTACCGCGAACCCGCGGAGGGCCTTGGGAGTTTTCTCCTTGCCCAAATGCTCGCGGATCACAACTAGCAACTGATGCGCAATGGGGTTTGACGTTATCTCTGAGTGCAAGCTTGAGCCCATGCCTGCAAGGTCTGGCTGTGAAAGAAATGCGTTGAGCGCCTTGGAGCTTGGCTGCCCGCTGTACTGCGTTCTGATAAAGAGGTCTGCCTTGACCGCCGTTTGTAGGTCTTTGCCGATGTCCCAACCGGCTTCCTGAGAGATCAACAAGCTCGGCGTGCTTTTGGCAATGACCTGACGAAGCGTCGGCGCCATGCGGTCTAACAAGGACGCATCCGGGATGAACTTGGCAACCAAGACTCTCTCGACCCGCAACCGGCCATCCTCATTGAGTAGCCCGGTTTCCTTGTCGAGATACTTGGCCTTGTTGAACTCGTCTACGATGCCAGCTCTCCGAAGCGTTTTGACGAAGTCAGCGCTTTTCTTGCTCGCCAGGAAGTCTCCAACCGTTTGATCCTGATCGATGCTCGAGACGAGAGAATCGGTGACATCGCGCGTGACGAACTGACTGACCGCCACCTCCTCTGATCGAGGATCGAGCCCTTGCGTTAGACTCTCATTCATCCGCCGACCGAGTAGCTTCATTTTCGCGGTGTCGCCTGTGTCCTTGGCTCGCATCTTTCGAACCAGAACCGGCTGTTTCATGGCGGCAACGTCCGCCGCCTTCATGCCAAATGCCTTGGCGTTTTTCTCGAGGTAGTCTTTCAGCGCCTTGGCGCTTTCAGGATACTCCTCATAGGCGCGTTGCATGGCCATCGTTCTGCCGTTGCCGCCCAAAACGATATTCTTGCTCGTGACGATCGGCGCCCCATTCACTCCGTCAGGGTTGGAGTTGACAAGGATCGCGGGGTCTAGGTGCTTGGCGATCCGGTCAACCTTGTCCTGCTCTGCCTGCACTTCGTGATATCTGCGCTCCTGAACGCCGTCAGGGTAGCCTGGGTGCTTCGAGAAGTTGCCCGTAGGTTTGTGACTCGCGATGATGTCCGACGCCTCTACGAGCACGTAGGAAGCTCTCATGGTGTCGATACCACTCGCCGCCCGCATCTTGACCGCCGTCACGTCTCCGCGAAGCTCTCTGACTGCCTTTGCCGGGGCAGTGCTCTTCGAGACCAGCACAAAGCCAGTCGGCTGTTTGATGATCGCGTAGCTTTTGCCCTTGCCCGCTGCAGCCTGTGACTCAAGCTCAGCCACCGACATCGAGAACCCTTCAATGCCATCCCAGGTCCCTGCAGCCAGGTCCGCCATGGTCGCCCGCGGGAGCCCGGCCGGCTTGTCGCCCTTGACGGCCTCCGTGGTCGTCTTCCGGTGGAAGCTCTCAACCAGCTTGTGTAGGTCGCGCTCTCTAACGTGGGCAGTCTTCCCGCTCTCGTCGTGCTTTACAGTGACGATCCCCGTCTTGCTATCGTGCCCAGTCACCTCGAAATGCCCCACCTTGCCGCCGTGTGAGGCTTTGAACTTCGACCCAACGATGATGTCGTCGCTCGAGGTGATTTGCTTGGTCTTCGGGCTCGAGTAGAAATAGCGGTACCTGGGTTTCGCCTTGCCGGTCGGTATTCTTTTTACGTACTTGTGGCCTGCTGCCTTGAATAAATCGTCTTCTACTTCGATGGACTTGGAAAGCTGCGGATATTGGGGCTCTGCGGTTTTGTACCCGCGCCTTTCGCCTTTTGTCTTCCAAGTCCATGACTCCGCCTGGTAGGCAAGCGCCAGCCGTCCGGAGTTCGTCATTGACAAAAGCGTCACGTCCCCGTGCTTCTGAGCTGAGACCAAGCCTAAGCGCCAGAGCTTACGGAGATCTAATGCGCTCACCTCATGGAAGGTTTGTCGCGATCCGCTTGCGTTGTCGTCTGTCTTGATCTCCGCGGTTTCTTGGCCGCCGATCAGGACAATCTTCTTTTGTCTATCAAGAACCCACAGAGCCCTGTGGAGACTTGACGGAAGCTCTCCAACTTCTTTCGCGTGGGTCATGTCGGCATCGCTGTGCCGCGTCCCTGTCTCGTGCTCGGGCGCCTGCTCGGTTTCTGCGTACCGGTACGCCCATTTCCCGCTTGGCAGTTTGTGGCGCTCGATGTACTTGTGGCCTGCTGCCTTCGAGAGATCTTCGCACCAGACCAAAGACTTTTCGATTGGGGCGCTGCCGTGGAAGCGTTTCCAGTCCTCGGCAGACATCATCACTTCAATATGAGTGTCTCCGCGCTCTCGAGCCGCCGCAACTCTGTGGTTGCCGTCCTGAATGAATATTTGCTTGCTGCCGCGTCGTCGCGCCAGAGCGCCGTGCTTCCCTCTAACTGCCGGGATTGGTGAATTTCTTCCAGCGTAGTTTTGTACTCGCTTCTTATCGTTGGGTTCGATAGCGTCAACTTGGTCCAGTGGTACAGTGACCTTGACGTGTGGCTCGTCCTTTACCTGGCGATATATCGCCGGCTGCTCCTTTCCATGCTTTCCACCAAGGTCCATTTGCTGCATGTGCTGGCGAACTGCGTGTGGGGTAATGGACTCTTCCCACGGTATCGTGTGAGCAGGGTCGGCCCATTTGCCGCCGCGGGGGCCGATGTAGGGGCCGCCAGACTTAATCATCTTGTCTTCGGCCAGCTTGGTCTTTTGGACTTTCTTGACGAACTCCTCCGCCTTCATCGG
>DATKWR010000219.1:0-4600 GCA_035529475.1 Sedimentisphaerales bacterium
CAGTTCCTTCCGTTACTGCCGGAACGGATGGTGAAGTACGACGATAGGGCAGGAGTTTATATTTATCGGTTGCCCAATGGTGTTCTGATTAATATTCCGAAAGAAAAAATGTTGCATATTCCGCACATCAGCATGGACGGTATTAATGGGAAGGGTATAGTTCATTACGCCCGAGAATCCCTGGGGCTTACCAAAGCGCAGGATGAGTTTGCGGCTACCTTTTTCGGGAGCGGGATCCATCCCGGGGGATTCGTTGAGGTTGAACATTCACCGGACGAGGAAACTCGCAAGGGTCTTCAGAAAGACTTTAATGAGAAATATAGTGGCTTAGGAAAAGCCTGGAAATTTATTTTTGTTACCGGGGGCGCCACGGTTAAGGAAACGGAGATTGATGCTTCAAAGGCGCAGGCCCTGGAGTCCCGACAGTTTTCGGTAGTGGAAATTGCCCGCTGGATGAACCTTCCTCCGCATATTTTGCGGGACTTGGCACGAGCAACGTTTTCCAATATTGAACAGCAGTCTCTAGAGCTGGTCGTCTATTCGTTGCTTCCGCTTGCCACGCAGATCGAACAGGCCATGAACATTGCGCTGTTCGATGATGTGGAACGGCGAACATACTATGTCAAGTTCGAGCTTAAGGGGCTTTTGCGGGGCGACCTGCAGGCGCGGACAGCATTTTACACCGCCATGCTGGATCGTGGTGTTTTCGACGCGGATCAGGTGCTGGATCTTGAGGATATGAATCCTCAACCAGACGGGCTGGGAAAGATCCTCCTCGTACCCTTGAACATGGTGGATAAGAAAACGATTACCTCACCGCCGCAGCTCAAGATTGAGAGCGAATCCGTGGCAAAGCGGGCCGTTGAAAAACGGAGCGCCGCCCTACGGCGTCGGCTGACGATTGCCTATAAGCCGAAGTTCGAGCAGTTTGCGAAACGACTTGTCAAGAAAGAAGTCAGTGCGGTACGGGCCGCGGTTAAGAAAATGCTGGATGAACATACGGCGGCGGATTTCAGTCTCTGGCTGGATGATTTTTATCAGGATTTCCCGAAGGAAACTCACAAGCTGGCGGCCCCCCTGATTTCTTCTTATGCAACCGCCATTTTGCCGATTGCCCAGGAAGAGGCGGGAAGCGAAGCTGAGATCAATTTGGAGTATACGGATTTCCAGCAGAAATACGGGGAGACGTTTGCCCGGCGGCACACCATATCCTCGAAGGCGCAGCTTCAGTCTGTGATTCGGGGGGCGGAAGCCGAAGGCATATCCGAGATAGAGGCACTTGAGCAGCGTTTGGATGAGTGGGAAGAACGAAGACCGGGCAAGATCGTGATGCGGGAAACTGTGCAGATGGAAAACGCCTTTACGCGGTCGGCGTTTGCCGCGTGTGGCATTGCGAAGATTATGTCAGTGGCTTACGGGAAAAGCTGTCCGTATTGTCAGGAGTTGGACGGCAGGGTGATAGGGATCGAGGAAAACTTTCTCACCCCCGGAGATTTTCAGCCCGAGGGGGCGGAGAAACCCTTGACGGTAACGAGTAATCATAAGCATCCGCCTTATCATGGCGGATGTGATTGCGGAATAACAACAGGTTAGGAGTTGATATGAAAAAGAAGATTACAGGGCCGGAACGTCGATACTTGCCTTTTGAACAGGAGATGCGGGCTGTCGGAGAAGATGGAAGCATGATCATCGAGGGCTATCCGATTGTCTACAACGTTTATGCTGATCTTTGGGGTTTCCGCGAAATTATCCGTCCGGGGGCCGCAACCGAGGTGCTCAAAAAGGCCGACGAGCTCGTATTGTGGGATCACGAGTCCTCGAAGCCGATGGCCCGGCGCAAAAACAAAACCCTGGAAGTTACAGAAGATGATCACGGGGTATCTATCCGGGCCGATGTCTCGAAGACCGTGTGGGGCCGGGACGGATACGAGGCCGTACAAAACAAGGTGACCGATAAGATGTCTTTTGCCTTTACGGTAGATGAGGAAGGCGAGAAATGGCGCACCGATACCGTTGGGGGCAAAAAGGTATTAACGCGGGAGATTATCGCGTTTTCCGGATTATTTGATTACTCGCCGGTATCATACCCGGCATACAAGAAAACTAGCGTGGATGCGCGTTCTAGAAAACTGGCGCTTCAACACAAGCCGGAACCGGCAGCGGCTGGCGAAGGTGGTGCAGCGGCACCCGTAGAAGTGGTTGAGGCCAGTAACGAAATCGCGCAAGAACGCATTAAGAAATCATATTACTTAAAGGAGTAAATATGGACATTAAACAACTCATGCGCGAGCATGACGAGCTGTTGGGAAAGCGTCAGGCTATCTACGATAAGGCCGTAGAAGAGAAACGTGGTCTTACCGAGGAAGAGAAGGCCGCGGACGAGCAGCTGAAAACACGGGCCGATGAAATGGCGGCCAACATTGATACCCTGAAGGAAATTCAGGATCAGCGGGCGGGGAATCCCCCGGAAGTCGTGGAAGAGCTGCGCGGACGACCGCAGGTTCAAGATCCGAATCAGGCCCGCGCCGACGCGGCGAAATGGGGTAGTTTCGGCGAGCAATTGCAGGCGGTTGCCCGGGCCGAGTTGTCTGGCCAAGTAGACCGCAGGCTCGTGGTGTCTTCCGAGGAACGGCAGATGGGTATGTCTGAGGGTGTACCTTCTGATGGTGGATTTCTGGTACAGACCGATTTCATCACAGAGCTTTTAAAGCTTACCCATGACGCTTCTGTGTTGGCACCGAAGACGCGACTTATCAGCGTTGGCCCGAATTCCAACGGGTTGACCATCAACGCGATTGACGAGAAGAGCCGGGCGACCGGTTCGCGCTGGGGCGGAGTGAAGGGTTATTGGCTGGCGGAAGCTGGAACCAAGACAGCTTCACATCCTACACTGCGGCAGATGGAGTTGAAGCTCAAGAAGATGGCGGCTCTGTGTTACGCTACGGATGAGAGTCTGCAGGATGCATCGGCGCTGGAAGGGTTGATTCGTCTGGCATTTAGCGAGGAATTCGCTTTCATGCTGGATGATGCCATTTTCGAAGGGAATGGTGTAGGACAACCCCTCGGTATCATGAACAGTCCTGCCCTTGTGACGGTAGCTGCCGAAGTCGGACAGCCCGCGAACACAATCTTGTTCGAGAACATAGTCAATATGTGGTCTCGGGCATATGGCCGCAGTCGTCCGAGCATGGCTTGGTTGATCAATCAGGACATCGAGCCTCAATTATTTGCCATGTCTTTGGCCGTGGGCGTAGGAGGTATTCCAGTATACCTGCCCGCGAACGGACTATCGGGATCGCCCTATGGTTCCCTGCTCGGTCGGCCAGTGATACCCATCGAATACGCGTCGACTCTGGGTACGACCGGTGATATCATGCTGGCGGATTTGAGCCAGTATCTGAGGATTGACAAGAGTGGCGCCGGAGGCGGAATCCAGGCTGCGACATCAATCCACGTCAAGTTCCTTTACGACGAGACGGCTTTCCGGTTCGTATATCGGGTGGGTGGCCAGCCGATGTGGACCCTGCCCCTGACACCGTTCAAGGGTGCGAACACCCTGTCTCCGTTTATCGTATTGGCGACTCGGGCGTAAAGAAAATTAGGAAGGAGTAAAATAATGAATGTTGGAGAGAGAATGGGATTGATGACAATCCTTCCCTCGGTAAATCCGGCAGATGCTGATTCTGGCGCTCTGGCCGGGACGTACATCAGTTTGAAGAATCACCAGCGGTGTACCGTTGTGGTGTCTCTCGGTGCGATGAGTGCGGGCACCACCACAATCCAGCTCTTGCAAGCTACCAACGTAGCCGCTGCGGGAGCGAAGGCGCTTAACTTCAGCTATGTATGGAGAATGGGCTGTAAAGTGTTTCACGATGCCCCGGCTGGAACCTTCCAGGTAGGTGAGATCGTGACCGGAGTTGGTTCGGGTACAACCGGGCTGATCCACGAGCTTCACGGTGGTTTCATGATAGTCTACGAAATCGCGGTTGCGACTTTTGTAGTCGGTGACGTGTTGACCGGAACCGCCAGTGGTGCAACGGCTAATGCTACCACGATTGCTCTTGAGTATGGACTCAAATGCAGGGTACCGATGGCGGCAGCTGCAGCGGTTATCGCATTGACGATTCCCGATGAGGACTACGAGATCGAAATCGATCCGGCTTCACTGGATATCAACAACGGCTTTGACTGCATAGTTGCTCAGGTAAGCGGCTCGGGAGGTGCGAATATCGCGAGCATCAGTTATCTGTTGAGCAAACCGCGGTACAAAGACCAGCCAATGAAGAGCGCGTATCAGGACTAAGTACTACGATTAAGTCGTAGTCGAAAAACAAAAGCCGGGGGCTTCGGCCTCCGGCATTCTCTTAAGGAGAAAGATTATGAGTGAATATATAAAAGGCAGTGATGTCAGGAAGTTGCAGAAAGGCATCAAGGTTGAGCGACCCGCATCGTTACTGCCACAGACAGGTGTTTTGCCAATTTTCAACGTTCTGGTAGGACGAGTGGCCGTTACTCAGATCATTGGCGAGGTGACGGTTATTACCGCAGGCCTTGCCAATAACACAACGTTGGGGGGCAGTCCTACCGTCGGTACCATAGT
>DATKWR010000220.1:0-5762 GCA_035529475.1 Sedimentisphaerales bacterium
GAAACAACCGCATGAACGATACTTCTATGTTTCATGTGCTCACGTGCTTGGAAGCTGTTGAGGCCGGCGGCGATTCCCGACTGTCGCCAGACAAGTTTGGCGGAGGATGCCCGAATTCAAGCATTATATGGATTGTACACCCTTTCACTGAGCTGCTGCCGGCGCGAATACTGACAGCTAAAATCATTATAGGGTCTGCCCCCCATGCGGTCAAGAAAATAAGGGGCTCTTTGCCATGCATGGCCCAGCAGGCCCGGGCAGATCAACTCCTCAGAAACATATTGCCCGGAAGCTGCTTTATCAGGCCTTTGAGGCGCAGGGAAACAAGAGCCGCATTGACGCTGCCCGCGGCAATATCCGTCTCGGCGATGACTTGTTCTATATGGACGGGCTCCTTGTCCAGGAAGTTGTGGACCTTCTTTTCGTCGCCGCTCAGCTTCAACTGGCTCACGTCGAACAAAGGCTTTTCCACGCGCTCGGAGGCCAGCGCGGCCGCCGCACTGACGTGGCTCTGGAGTTGTTCGCCGAGGTGCCCCAGCGCCTGCATAACATCCTCGACGGATTCAATCAGCGTCGCTCCCTCTTTGATCAACTGGTGTGCCCCCTTGCTCAGGGGCGAGTCAATTTTCCCGGGCACCGCCATCACCTCCCGATTGTAATCCAAAGCGGCCTTTGCTGTTATCAACGCCCCGGAACGCAGGGCGGCTTCGATAACGATGGTTCCAAGGGATAGCCCGGCGATGATTCTGTTACGCGGCGGGAAATTCACCGCCAGAGGCTCGTACCGCAAGGGCAGCTCGCTGATGCACGCCCCGGACCCGGCGATCAGCACGAACAGTTTGTCGTTCTCCGGGGGAAAGATATTGGCCAGGCCGCAGCCCTGCACCGCTATCGTTCGGCCCCCGGCGGACAAGGTGCCCTGGTGTGCGGCCGTGTCGATGCCGCGCGCCATCCCCGAACAGACGGTAAAGCCGGCTGAGGCTAAGAAATGGGCGAATCGTGAAGCCTGCTCCTGGCCGTACAAACTGCAATGCCGCGAGCCCACTATAGAAACGGCCAGATTGTCCTGACGGGTAAGACTTCCCTTGACATAGAGAACCGGCGGCGGATCGTAAATCCGCCTCAGCACGGGCGGATAGCGCTCATCCTCCAGATGAACGATCCAGACTCCGAGCTTCTGTGCCAATTCCACCTCGCCGGCGTCGTCGAATTTATCGCGCGTCGAGGCAATCCGCTCGGCGGTCTTGAAGCCGATCCCGTCGATTTTGGCCAAGCCGCTGACCGAAGCGCCCAAAGCGCGGTCCGCCGAGCCGAAATGCTGGATGAGCTTTACAAAAGTGACCGGACCGACGCCTTCGGCTCTTATCAGCTTGAGCCATTTCTCGATGTCAACCGAATTGGGCTGAACCTTTACCATTTTGACATTTAATCACGAAAGATAGGAACGCACAAAGAAAAACCGGCCTGGGAGTGTCGCGACCTTGAAATCCCGGCGGCAAAGGCTGAAATCGACCGTTTTTGGGAACAGAGCCGTGTTTTTCAATGGGACCTACGACCTCGCTCTTGAAGTTGGGCAAGTCCGATATTCTTCCAAGAGCCTCCTTTGCAGCCGCTATTCTTCTTGACTGGAGCCGGTGGATCTGGTATAAGCGAGATGAATAGAACAGTTGGCGGTATGTACTTGAGCTTCAGGATATGGCCTTGTTAATTGGCGGCTCATTTCAGGTCTGTGCAGAAGGAAGGAGGCACTCCAAGCCGTTGGGAAACTGTCCAAACGGCAGACCACTGATATCGACAGGCGAATAGACAGGCCATTATCCATCGGCATTATTTGGCTATTTTTGAAAGGCAGATGTCATGTTCAGAAGATTGCTTTGTCTGGTTTCTTTCGGTTTGGTGCTGGGACTGATGGGCGCGGCAGAGGCGGCTTTCGATACCGTAGGTGTGTACGACCCGGACGATGCTCCCCACCACAATCAAGTGGATCAAAGTGGCGCGTACGATAGCCATACGGGCAACGCCGGGCCTGAGAATGTTATCGATCTGGCAACATTTCAGGAACTCATCGGCCCTGCCTTTGCAGCCGATGCCGGAGGCGTAGTCAGTGGCGAAAGTCCGGACGATAGTCTGGGATCGGATGATATTGTCATCGCCAACTTTGGAGTCAACCGCACCAAGTCTGTGAGCTTTGCGAGCATCAGTGGAAACTTGGCATTTGGCAGTGGCGCAAGCGACGGCAATCGCTTACCAACATCCGGAAATAGGCGCTTTGCGAAAAGTAACACCGGGGAATTCGCATTCGATATCAGCCCAGTTGCTGGTGGTGCGCTGGGCGAGGTGATTACGTATTTCGCAGGGACGTTGCTTTATCGAGACAATCGCGATATGGACCCTCAGGTGACCGCGACCTTCAGCGGTGGCGGCACCGTAACAGCGATCGCGGACATGGCTATGAGTGCTCCCAGCAACTCCAAGGATACATTCTTCGGCTTTGTCGCGCCTCCGGGCGAAGGCATAGTGAATGTCACTTTCGATCTTGCTAATTACACCAATCTGGATGACATGGCTTTTATCACCTCTGCTTTTGTCGTGGTCTCAGAAGAAGCGTCTAATCCAAGCCCTCCTGATGGCGGAACAGACGCACCGCGAGATGTTGTCCTTAGCTGGACGCCTGGATATTACGCCGCGCCGGTCAATGGGCACAAAGTCTTCTTAGGTGAGAACATTAACGACGTCAAGAACGGTATTGGAGGTGTCTTCACGAGTATCAACAGCTACGCTCCTGGACGCCTTGATTTCGACACGGCTTACTACTGGCGTGTTGACGAGGTCAACAGCGTCCATCCGGATAGTCCATGGCCCGGCAGTGTCTGGAGCTTCACGACCGAGCCTGTGGGATATCCAATCGCCGTGGGGAGCATAACCGCCACGGCCTCCAGCAGCGATGTAGGCAAGGGTCCCGAGAACGCCGTGAACGGACTGGGGCTGGATGCGACCGGCTTGTTGCACAGCGAGGTAGGCAACACCATGTGGCTGAGTGACGGAGCCGGAGCCCAGCCGGCCTGGATCAGATTTGAGTTCGACAGGGTCTATCGACTTAACGAGATGTGGGTCTGGAACTCCAACGAAAGCCTGGAGAAGGTAATCGGCCTGGGATTCAAAGACGTTACAATCGAGTACTCGGCCGACGGAACGGAGTATGTGACACTGGGAACTACTCACGAGTTTGCCCAGGGCCCCGGTGCGCCCGGCTATGCACACAATACCACCGTTGATTTTGGCGGGGTAACTGCAAAGTACGTCAGGCTCACGCCCAACAGCAACTGGGGAGGATTCCTCAGCCAATACGGCCTCAGCGAGGTCCGCTTCTTCTATATCCCCGTCAATGCACGAGAGCCGAACCCCGAATCGGGAGCAGCGGATGTGAGTGTCGATGGCATCCTTGCCTGGAGACCGGGCAGAGAGGCGGCCCGGCACGATGTGTATTTGAGCACCGATGAGCAGGCTGTGATAGATGGCACAGCCCCGGCTGCTGCCGTGACCGACGCGAGCTACAGCCCGGCCCTCGATTTGACCAGCACGTACTACTGGCGGATTGATGAGGTCAACGATGCCGAGACGCCCACAATCTGGCAAGGGGATATTTGGAGTTTCTCAACGCCTGAATATCTTGTCGTGGATGACTTCGAGGCCTACAACGACATCAATCCGGGGCAAGAGGGCAGCAACAGAATATTTGAGGCATGGATTGACGGTTATGGAGTCGCGACCAACGGGGCGCTGGTGGGTTACGACCCTCCTCAACCTTCTATGGAGATGGTGACCGTTCACGGCGGCAAGCAGTCTATGCCGCTGTTCTACAGCAACACCGGCGGCGCCACGTACTCAGAGGCCGCACACACGTTGGCCGCTCCGCAGGATTGGACCAAGTATGGTATTCAAACATTGGTGTTGTACTTCCACGGCACTCCGGGCAACACCGGGCAGTTGTACGTGAAGGTCAACGGCGTCAAGGTGGCCTATCCCGGCGACGCGGCGGACATAGCGAAACCACCGGCGAAACCACCGTGGCAGCAGTGGAATATTGACCTTGCATCGTTGGGCGTGAACCTCCAGAGTGTCACGACGCTGGCTATTGGTATTGAAGGCAACGGCGCCGGCGGTACCTTGTACGTGGACGACATTGTGCTGTATCGCCTGGCTCCTCCGAAACCTGCCGAGGAGATATACATTGAAGCCGAAGCAGCGACCCCGCTGGGCGCGAGCTGGCGGGTCTACACCGATCCGCTCTCATCGGGCGGCAGCCACATCGGTTCGGAGGACGGCGACGGCAACGATAACACCACGGCGCCCGGCGCTGCATGGCTTGCCACGTACAACTTTAACGCTTCCGGCGGAACGTACAAAGTCCTGTTGCGCGGCCAGGAGCAAGGCAGTGACTCCTTCTGGGTCCGGATCACCACGGCCACGAGTCAAACCCATGAAAATCCCGGTCAGCCCGGCACCGGCTGGGTGATGTTCAATGGTCTCGATGCTCCGAACGGCTGGGCCTGGGACGAGGTTCATAGTGACGATCACGAACGCATGGTCGTAAATTGGACCTTGCCGGCCGGACCGAACACTATCGAGATCGCCAAGCGTGAAGATGGTGTGTGGCTGGATGCCATCTTGATTTCCAAGATTGACCAAGCGTCGTTGCCGGAGGCGATTCCTTAGCCGTAGTACTTCCCTACTTCAAATCGTAAGCGCTGTTATCCAGCGGCTCGAACCAGCCCAGTTTCATCCTGGCCGAATCGGCGCCGTATGCGTTCGTGCCGTCAAAAGCCGCGATTGGGCGCGGCTCAACGTGGCCGTCCGCCCAGCCGACAGCGGCGCGATCTGCGTGGCGAAAGTGAATGGATGGTGACATGTAGAACTCCGTCACGGGCCGGCCGTTGTAAACGGTAAAAGGCGGCTCGACAAACGAGTACTCGATGACGGACCTTCGACCGTTTGCCATGGCGGTATCGGCAAACATCACCGTTTGGCCCGGTGCGGCCATCTCCGTCGTGCGGGTCGTCAACGCGTAGACGTCCTTCCAGCTTTGCGTAGTGTGGACCCCCTTCTGCCAGATACGGCTGCCGATGTACGTCATATTGTACCCGTAGCCGCCGCAGCCCTGCTCGAAGTTCGCGTTCCAGTCCAGCCCTGTCACGAAACCCACTTTCGCCGGACATTCTTTCACCCGTCCATCGGCAAGATAGCCTGCTAACGGCCCCCGAAGCGGGTCGAACGGCTCATCAAGCGTGTCTCGGCGTCCGTGCCAGCGATGCAAGCCTGTGTTGTCCCACATATCGCTTGCCGCCGGCACGCAAAAGCCGTCATTTTCCGTGGCATAGCCGATGCCGGCTATCAGCAGTTGGCGCAGATTCGACTTGCACGCCAACGCGCGGCTTGAGGACCGCGCCGCCGCCAATGCCGGCATCAGGATGGCGCACAGCGCGGCAATGACTGAGATCACCACCAGCAGCTCGATCAGGGTAAAAGCCTTTGTTTGCGTGTTATTCATAAGACTGAACCAGGAAGTCTTTTCAATAACGCCAGTCTTCAGTTTCCTGCCATTGGTCGATGAGGACAGCCAAATCGAAAACGTCAACGACCATATCCTTGGGCTCGGCTAAATCGCATCTGGCGATCCACCCCGGCTGGCCGAAGCGGCTGTTGAGCGCCGAAAGAAGCCGCTCCAAATCCGCGATGTCAACCACGCCGTTCAAGTCGATATC
>DATKWR010000221.1:0-5128 GCA_035529475.1 Sedimentisphaerales bacterium
GGCCCGGTTTCCACGCGGGCCGCGGCCAAGCAGGAAAGCGTGCCCTATCAACTGGCGTGCAAACTGATGCAAAAGCTTCACAGCGCAGAACTTGTGAAAAGTCGCATGGGTCCCAAAGGGGGCTTTAGCCTGGGCAGGGAGCCTTCGCAGATCAGCCTGCGTGAGGTCGTCGAGACAATCCAGGGTCCCATAAGCATCAATAGATGCCTGTTGGCGGCGGATGTTTGTCAGCGACAAAGAGACTGTGGGGCCAGAGCGAAGCTCACCGAGCTTCAGCAATACGTATGCGATTATCTCGACCGTGTTACGCTGGACGAGCTTCTTCACAGCGGACGGGAAGAACAGTAAACCGAGTCAAGGCCTCGAAGGGAGAAAGAAATGGCCGGGCAAGAGAGAAAGAGCACCATTTTGACGGACTGTCTAAATCAGGCGCAGAATCTGACGAACCTGATCGAATACGCCAAGGATTCGGTCGTGAGCAAAACGATACTGAGCAAGTCCGTGGGGAGTATCACGCTGTTTGCCTTCGACAGAGGCCAGAGTCTAAGCGAGCACACATCCCCTTATGATGCGGTCGTTCAGGTTCTCGACGGGACCGCCCGGCTCGCAATAGGCGGCCAGGACCAGATGGTTTGCGCCGGGCAGCTCATCATCATGCCGGCCAATGTGCCCCATGCCGTCATCGCCGAGGAAAAATTCAAAATGCTGCTGATCATGATTCGCGCCTAAGCGCCGGCAATTTGCAGTCAGAAGAACAAGGAGACAGAACAATGCACAAATGTCCAAGACAAGAACCACGAACCTGGTCGCCGGGCGACCTCATCGAGGTTAATTGTCCCGGCTGCGGCCGGACAATGGAGTTCTTCAAGGATGAGCAGAGCCGAAAATGCCGTACGTGCGGCCAGAAAGTCATCAACCCGAAGCAGCAGGAAGCCTGACAGGCCGGGCACTACAGCCGGCGGGAAAGTAGATTATGGTAAGATGTCCCGGGCAGGACCAAAGATTCTGGAAACCGGATGCCATCTTTGAAGTTGATTGTTCGAGTTGTGGCAAGGCGGTCGAGTTTTTCAAGGACGAGCCGCAGCTCAAATGCCGCCACTGCGGCCATACCGTCATCAACCCGAAGATCGACCTCGGCTGCGCGGAGTGGTGCCAGTATGCGGAGCAGTGTCTTGGCGTGAGGGTCGGCAGCCTGACGATTGTCCGACAGAAATTAATAGATGAGATGAAAAAGGTTTTTGGCCCGGACCAAAAAAGGATTGAGCACGCACTGGCCGTCCTTAGCTACGCCGAACAAATCCAGGCCGTCGAAGGAGGGGATCCCTTAGTGATCAAAGCGGCGGCCATTCTCCACGACATCGGAATCCGTGAGGCCGAGCGAAAGCATGGCTCCCCGGCGGGAAAATACCAGGAGATCGAAGGGCCGCCCATCGCGGAGGATATCCTGAAAAGACACGATATCCCGGACGAAACCATCGAGCACATAAGCAAGATTATTGCGAATCATCACAGCGCCAGGGACATCGACACCATCGAGTTTCGGATCGTCTGGGACGCCGACTGGCTTGTGAATATTCCCGCGGATCTTCCCGGTACAGGCAAAGAAAAATTGCAGGGCATCGTTGATACGACCTTCAAGACACACGAGGGGTACAAAATGGCAGCGGAAATACTTCTCAAAAAGTGAACCGTGAAATTACTCGAAAGCGAAAGGAGAATTATGTTTTGTTATCAGTGTGAACAAACGGCGGGCGGCACGGCCTGTACAAGAGTCGGCACGTGCGGCAAGGACGAGGACATCCAGAGCCTTCAGGATATACTCATGTTCGGGCTCAAGGGCATCGCCGCATATGCGTACCATGCAAGAGAGCTCGGGCACAAAGATGAACAGGTCGATGCGTTCATGCACGAGGCGATGTTTGCGACGCTGACGAACGTGGACTTCGACCTGAACCGCCATCTGGAACTGGTGCTCAAGGCCGGCGAGATGAATCTCCGCGTGATGGAAATGCTGGATAAAGCCCATACCTCCACCTTCGGCAATCCGACCCCGGCGACCGTGCCCAGCGGCACCAAGGTAGGCCCCGGCATCGTTGTGACCGGCCACGATTTGCTCGACCTTCAGGAGCTTCTGAAACAGACCGAAGGCAAAGGAATCAATGTGTACACTCACGGCGAGATGCTGCCCGCTCACGGCTATCCCGAACTGCGAAAGTTCAAGCACCTTGTCGGCAACTACGGCACCGCATGGCAAAACCAGAGAACGGAGTTCGACAAATTCGCCGGAGCCATTTTGGTCACGACCAATTGTGTCATGATTCCGAAGGACAGCTACAAAGACAGATTGTTCACGTGCGGCATCGCAGGCGTTTCGGGCGTCAAGCATATTCAGAACCGGGATTTCAGCAAAGTCATTGAAAAGGCTTTGTCTCAGCCTCCATTGCCCGAGAATCTGCAAGGGACACTGAGTACGGGATTCCACTACTCCGCAGTGCTTGGGTTGGCGGACAAAATCATCGAAGCCGTCAAGTCGGGCAAAATCCGGCACTTCTTCTTCATCGGCGGGTGCGACGGGGCCAAGCCCGGGCGCAATTACTTCACTGAGCTGGCGGAGAAGGTTCCCGATGACTGCGTGATACTGACGGCCGCCTGTGGAAAATATCGCCTGAACGCCCGTGATTACGGCGCTATCGACGGCATTCCGCGTCTGATCGATACGGGTCAATGCAATGATTGCTACTCAGCGGTCAAGATCGCAACGGCCCTCGCCGAGGCATTTAACTGCGGCGTGAATGATTTGCCTCTGTCGCTGGCCATCTCCTGGTACGAACAGAAGGCCGTCGCAATACTCCTGACGCTGCTGTACCTGGGGATAAAGAATATCACGCTCGGGCCGAGCCTTCCGGCGTTTGTCAGTCCGAACGTGCTGAACGTTCTCGTGGACAAGTACAACATCAAGGCGATTGGCAACGTGGACGAGGATCTGGCCCGAATGCTGAAATAGCCGCAGCCGGGTGTCGCATGGGACGAACCCCGAGTCAAAAGGATTGTGTTGGCTGCCCCTGCGCCCGACGCAGCGGCAGCGACGATCAGTGCGAGGATTACGGGGAATATGCTAAATTATTTCTGCAAATGAAAGATTTTTGAGAACAAATAGGACTAAACCAGTCGTATATATGAAGAAGTGTAAACATTAACGTGTTTTTTTAAGGAGAATGATCATGAAGGCGTTGAAAGTAGCATTGTTGGTGGTCGTATTGCTCTGTCTGGGAATGGTCGTTGGCTGTCAGGAAGGCTATGCCGGGCGAAGCAGCAGCAACAGAATTGTATGGGAACAGGGCCAGACCGGTTTCCCGCACCCGAGCGTTGCCTATACGGATGCTCGGTAGTTCGTGCAGAGTGCGGCGCGAAGGAGCCGCGCTTCTGACGGTTTTTCAGACATAGGATGGGCACATTCTCCTGACCATGCGGTTCCAAAACAGCATGGGCAAACGAGTTGCCCATCCTACCCTTTTCAGCAGGGGATTAGAAATGAGCAGGCAAGCGAAAATACAAGTCGTTTGGCTATTCGTCGCTGTTGTTGCCCTGGGCAGCGTGGTTGTTCTTGCATTTGTCAAGAATCAGGCACGCCAGCCGCACATCGCTGCGGACGCAACCCTTGAGGATATCGCGAAATCGGCAGAAACATGGGAGCCGGCGTTCTCGACTTGGATGGGTAAGCCGGCGCCCGATTTCTCCGTTCAGGATACAACGGGCAGTAAACACGAACTGAGCGATTATCGGGGCCGGAACCTCCTGGTGGTGTTTTGGGCGACGTGGTGCCCGGCGTGCAATTTGGAGATCCCCCATCTGGTCCAACTAAGAAACACGATCCCGGAAGAGGCGCTCGGAATCCTGGCGATTTCGAACGAAGAGGTTGAGCACCTAAAGCCGTTCGCGGAAGCCAAGGGGATGAACTACGCCGTCGCGTCGCTGAGCGGGACAACGTTGCCGCCTCCTTTTGGCCAGGTGAGCGCAATACCGACAACCTTCTTCATCGATCGCAGTGGGACCATAAAGTTTACCGCGCTGGGACTGGTACCGCTGGAAGAGGCCAAGGCCATTCTCCAGGCGAAGCTATAACCGGCTCGGCGCGGGTGGTTCGTAAGAGGTAGGGACGTCGAACCATGAACCAAAGAAAGTTGTGTTTTTATATGGGCGGCGGTGTGGTAGGCCTTCTGGCGATCGCCATAATTGTCATAACAGCAGAAAAAGACATGTTGGCTACGACGGGCACATACAAGCATACGAACCGGCTCATTAACGAGAGCAGTCCCTATCTGCTCCAGCACGCGCACAACCCGGTCGATTGGTATCCCTGGGGGACTGAGGCTTTTGAGCGAGCCAAACGGGAGGACAAACCGGTTTTTCTCTCCATCGGCTACTCCACGTGCCACTGGTGTCACGTTATGGAGCGAGAGAGCTTTGAGGATGAACGGATCGCCGGGATAATGAACGAGCATTTCGTGTGCATCAAGGTCGATAGAGAGCAGCGGCCCGACGTGGACCAGATATACATGGATGCTGTGGTGCTCACGACAGGCTCGGGCGGCTGGCCCCTGTCGGTATTTCTCACACCCGAGGGTAAACCTTTCTTCGGGGGCACGTACTTTCCGCCGAAAGACGCTTTTGGCAGACCTGGCTTTGAGCGCGTTCTGTTGTCGGTCGCCGAGGCGTGGAGGGATAGAAGGCAGGAATTGGTCGGCTCGGCCGGCAGGCTCAGCGAACTTCTGGAACGTGCCGGCAGGGCCACCGGGAAGGCGGGGCTTTCGCCGGAGATATTGAAAAAGGCGTTCGATCAGTTCCGGGGCATGTTCGACCCTGTGAATGGTGGTTTTGGAGCTGCACCGAAATTCCCCCAGCCTGCAAACCTTTCAATGCTGCTGGGCTACTGGCACCGCACCACCGACGCCCAGGCACTGCACATGGTGGAAAAGACACTCGATGCCATGGCCGCCGGCGGTATCTACGATCATCTGGGCGGCGGCTTCCACCGTTACTCCACCGATGCGCGATGGCTGGTCCCGCATTTCGAGAAGATGCTCTATGACCAGGCGCTGCTGAGCAAAGCTTATCTCCAAGCATATCA
>DATKWR010000222.1:0-3215 GCA_035529475.1 Sedimentisphaerales bacterium
TCGCGCCCGTCCAGAACGTCGGAGATGGTCATCGCGGCCAGTGCCACACTGTTGCAGAAGGTCCAGCATTCGTCGGGGTAGCTCTCGGCGGAAAGCACGTTGCCCCGGCTCATATAGTCAATCATTACATCCACGCGCTGCGCCAGCAGCGGCGCGTAATCCTGCCGGACTTTCACCATTTGCCTGACCCCGAGCATCAGGGCAATCTCTCCGTCCAGAAAGAGACTTCGAGCGGGCTGGTTGACGAAGGACCCGTACCTGCCGTAATCCATCAGGAAGTAGTAGAAGCTTTCCTCCTTTTCCAGTTGCAGGGTCTGCTCGATGATTATGTCAACTACTTCGAGATACTGCTCTTGCTCGCTCGGCTCGCGCAGGCTCATATTTGTCAGGGCCAGAACGAGAAAGGTACGCGCCATCAGGTCCCACTCGGCGCAGCTTGCCCTCATCCGGTCAAGCTCCTCCCGGCCGGCGGGGGGCTTGGCCCAAAGCGCAATCTGATGGGCAGCCACCTGCTTTGCCTTTGGGGCGGGAGTGTCTTGGCTGTAGTACTCGCTCAGTCTTGCTCCGAAGACAACATGCATGAGAGGCAGCCAGACGGCGACGGCCAGAACCAGACAGGCAATGCCCAGTGCAATCCTTTTGCGGCCGGATGCGGATTTGCTATTTACTATTTTCGATTTATTATTTACTATTGTTTTTGGCCTCTTCGTTGTTGAACTTTTGTCCTGTTTTTCAATGGTAAATAGTCAATAGTAGATAGTCAATGGTCCGTTATGATTACGGTGATCGATTATAGCGTCGGAAACGTCAAGAGCGTGTGCAACGCCTTCGAATATCTCGGCTGCGAGGCGAAGCTCAGTTGCGCGCCGAAAGATATCGAGCAGGCGTGGGGCATTGTCTTGCCGGGCGTGGCGGCCTTCGGCTATGCCGTCAGCGCCTTAGGCTCGCTCGCGGAACTGGTGCGGGAAGTGGCGCTATCCGGCAAGCCGCTGCTGGGTATCTGCGTCGGCTACCAGATGCTGTTCGAGACCAGCAGCGAGTATGGCGTGCACAAGGGCCTCGGGCTGCTGGGCGGCAATGTGGTCCCGATCCCGCCGGGCCGGGTGATTCCGCACATGGGCTGGAATCGGGTCGAGCTGCCTGAAGAGATGGATTTGTTCGCCGGGCTTGGAACGCAAAAGCATTTCTATTTTGCCCACTCGTTCTGTGCCGATGTCACCGACGCCGAGGCGAAAATCGCCTACACCGACTACGGCTTCGAGCTGACGGCCTCGGTGCAAAAGGCGAACATCTACGGCACGCAGTTCCACCCCGAAAAGAGCGGCAAGGCCGGCCTGAAGGTCCTGCAGAACTTCTACGACGTTTGCAAACGGGAAGCAATGTGAGTGAAGAACGACGAAATACGAACTTATGCTGACACGAAGAATCATCCCCTGTCTGGACGTCAAAGATAACCGCGTGGTCAAGGGTGTCAATTTCCTGAACCTTCGCGACGCGGGCGATCCGGTGGAATTAGGCGCAAGGTACAGCGACGAGGGCGCCGATGAATTGGTCTTCTTAGATATCACTGCCACGATTCGCTCCCGCAAGACGATTGTCGAATTGGTCCGCAAGGTGGCCGAGAACGTCTTTATCCCCTTTACCGTGGGCGGAGGCATTCAGACAGTCGAGCAGATGGACGAGCTTTTGCGAAGCGGCGCCGAGAAGGTCTCAGTCAATACCGCCGCGGTTGCCAGGCCGAATCTGCTGGCGGAGGCGGCGCAGCGCTTTGGAAATCAGTGCGTCGTCCTGGCGATTGATGCGAGGCGCTCCAAGGATCGGCCGGGCCATTGGCAGGTCTGCGTCAAGGCCGGTTCCGAGCCGACCGATATCGACGTGGTCGAATGGGCTGTCAAAGGGGAGCAATTAGGCGCAGGCGAAATCCTGCTGACCAGCATGGACGCCGACGGCACGCAGGCCGGCTACGACAATGAGCTTAACAAGGCGGTGACCGACGCGGTGAACATCCCCGTGATCGCCTCGGGCGGGGCGGGCACGCTCGAACATCTCTACGACGCCATCGTTGAAGGGGGGGCGGACGCAGTCCTGATGGCCTCCATCACCCATTTCGAGAACTACACGATCACACAGATGAAGGAATATCTCCGCGACCGCGGCATTGCGATGAATCTTTAGGCTGTCACTTATCCCTTGTGAGTTGTCAACCTGAACCTGCCGTCTTCGAGTTTCTTGACTTCCAGTCTCAGCGACGTGTCCCCACCCGCCGAACCACCGAGAAAAATGCTTTGATTCAATCCGTTCTTGCCCCGGCTTGAGAAGCTACGCTGCTTTTCTATTTTCTCCACCTCGTACTGGTCTTCTGTGCCGAGGACTTCGCGGATTCGCATAACAATCGTCTTGATATCGTTCTTGTCGGCATCTTCTTGTTCTTCTGGAAGGGTGTAGAACAACAGCGGCTCATCCAACGCACGTTCATAGACAGCGCCATCTTCTAATGTCGAGATGTCAATAAACCCGGCGCGCTGGTAATGTTCGATTCCAATATTTGCCGTCGCGAGCGACTCGTCGCCGATTTTCTTGGCAAGCTCCTTGATTTCATTCCCGGCCGGATGGTGCTCGCTCTCCGCGCGGGCCATCACCCGCGCCATCATCAGAGCCTCCGTTGCTTTGGCCATGTCCTCTTTGCCGGCGTAGTGCCGCGCGAGCAACAGGTATCCATCCATCGTCTTGACGGGCTGAGACTCCACCGAATCGAACAGAAGCTGCTTCACGTTTTCACTGGAGCTGAAATTGTCGAATATCAACTTTGTTTCGAGATCCGCGTCGGAGCCGAAAAGCCGCCTCAAGGCGTCGTCGGCCTGTTCTTTCGTAAACAGCGAGAGATACTCCACAATGATCGGCAATTTCTTCTGAAGGCCCTCCTGATCACCGAACAGGACCCCGCCACTTTCACCTCGGCCTCTCATGCGGAATACCTGTATATGATCGTCGGCCTTGCTCATGGTCAAGCTCTCGAGTTTGTGTTTTATCTCCTTGTCCAGTTCCTGGCCGCCGTGCCAGCCCCGCTCGCGCAGGATATCGCGGACGTCCCGGAACGCATCGACGTTCGCCCTCTCATCCTCGTAGCTCCATACGGCGCGGCAGTTGGTCAGCAGACCGCCGCTGAGATGAAGCTGCTTTGCGTTCTTATCCTTGAGGAACTCGAACTCGACCTC
>DATKWR010000223.1:0-2941 GCA_035529475.1 Sedimentisphaerales bacterium
CGGTATTTCGGGCTTGATACCGAGCGGACCCTCGACCATGACCGCAGCCGGATCGTTATTGTCCTCGCGGTCGCCAGAACGATGCACGCTATTGAGCGCGAACGCCAATACAAACACAGCCACCAGGCCTAACAACAGGCCAATCTTCGCATTCACAGCCATAATAGAACCCCCGTTCTGTGCAATCTTTCACTGTGATTATCGGATCAATCTCTGTCGCGATCCGTCGCGATGTATGGTCCCAAGCGGAGGCGCACAGTCAGCCCTCGCTTTTCCATTCCCTTATCCATTATATCGGCAACAAAAGGCTCGAATCTTTTGTGAATCGCCGCAGCAGATCCCATATCCATAGGGCGGCCACATAGGGCCGCCCCTACAGTGTCACATCTTTTCTCTGTACGAGGGCTGATTGTGGTGCTAATATTGCGGGCGAAGTCTCGCTGAGGGGCTTCACCGGTCCTGAAGGAAAAGGCAGGTTTGCCGGATGGTTCTTGTATGGATGTGACGAAGAAACCTGGCCCCATGCTCAGAAAGCAACCCGTCATGCGGCGTGTCGTGGCCGCTTTGCTTCCCTGCGTGGCGGGCGCCGTCTATTTCTTCGGCTGGCGCAGCCTCCTTGTGGTCGCGTGGGCAGCAGCCGTTGGGTTTGTCGTAGAACTGATCTTCACTCGTTCCCGCCGGGAGCCCGTCAGCGAAGCGGTTTTCGTAACCACCACCATATTCGCCCTGATCATGCCCCCGACGGTCCCCTGGCACGTGCTGACGATAGGGACGATTTTCGCCGTCATGTTCGCCAAGGAAGTCTTTGGGGGCTTTGGGCGCAATATCTTTAATCCGGCGATGGCGGGCAGATGCTTCGTCTATGTATGTTTTCCCGTAGCGCTGACGGGTACCTGGGCGCCTGCAGCGCCGGGTTTGCGGGCGGGTCTGACGATGTGGACCACCGCCACCTCCCCGGACGCCGTCACGGGCGCTACGCCAGTGGCCAACCTCAAGGCCGGCAAACTCGTCGCCGGGGCACGTTCCGGCGGCGAAGTCTCCACCGTGATACCTTTCAAGATAGGCGAAAGCGAGCAGGTCAACGTCGCCAAATCGACGTTATACAAGGCCCTTCTTATCGGCAGAATCAGCGGGACGATGGGCGTCACCAGTGTCATCCTGATCCTCATCGGGGGGCTGTATCTTTTTTACACCAGGACAGCCGACCGAAGCATCATACTATCGTTGGTCATCAGCTATGCGGTGCTCAATCAGGTTCTCTACTGGTTTGACGTAAAGCCCGTTCAGGACGCGTTGATCGCCGTGCTTTCGGGCGGGTTTCTCTTCGGCGCGTTCTTTATGGCCACCGACCCCGTCAGCGCGCCGCGAACCGCGGAGGCAAAGATCATATACGGCGTTCTGATTGCCGTTTTCACTACAACCATCCGCAACTTTTCCATTTTCAACGGCGGCCTGATGTTCTCGATTCTGATTGGCAATATGTTCGCCCCTATCCTCGACTATGCGGTCAAGTCATACAAATCCGGCCGCGAAAGGAGGGCGGCAGCATGATCCGAAAACAACCCTGGTACCCGATAGTCTATATGTTCTGCGTGACGGCCTTCTTCAGCACGGTCGTGATCGGCTTTACCCGTCTGACCAGCGAAAGAGTGGAGGCCAACCAGAGGCTCGCGCTTGAGGGGGCGGTTTTAGCGGTGCTGCCGGGGGTACAGGACGAGACACTCAGCAATCCGGAGCTGCATCGCAGATTTACCGAGTCGGTGGGCCTTCCCGACGAGTCCTCAGGCGGCGCATATACTCTGAAGGAGGATGGCCGGGTCGCTGCTTATGCCGTGCCGATAGAGGGTCGAGGCTTTTGGGCGCCCATCAAAGGCATGATCGGCGTCAAAGCCGACAAAAAGACCATCACCGGGATTGCCTTCTACGAGCAAAGTGAGACACCCGGGCTGGGAGCCGAAATCGCCAAGAGCTCTTTCCGAGACCAGTTTCGGAACAAAGAAATCTCGTCCCAGGACAAACCCCTCATTATGAGACGACCGGGTGAGACGCTGGGCAGGAGCGAAGTCCACGCTGTCACGGGCGCCACGCAGACCAGCACCCGCCTGGAGGGCATCATCAATGCCGGCCTCAAACAGTGGCAAACACAGATGGCCGGAAAGAGCGAGGGGGGCGAGCGATGAAAAGCATCGGCTCCGAGAACAGGAAGCTGATCGTCGAAGGCCTGTGGAACAATAACCCGATCTTCAAGCAGGTCCTCGGGATATGCAGCACGCTGGCGGTGACCAATCTCGTGCTCAACACGGCGGTGATGTGCGCAGCATTGGTGTTTACGTTGTCTCTGAGCGCCGCGACCGTCTCGATCCTTCGCAGCTTGACGCCGCGCAATGTTCGCATGATGGTCGAGACGCTGATCATCGCCTTCTACGTCATCATCGTCGATATCGTGCTCAAGGCTTACTGGCCGCAAATGAGCACCAATCTTGGCCCTTACGTCGGCCTGGTGATCACCAACTGCATCGTTATGGGCCGTTGCGAAGCCTATGGAAATTCCAATCCACCCGGCCGGGCGTTTGTCGATGGGCTTTTCAACGCCCTCGGCTATTCATTCATCCTGCTGATCATCGCCATATTTCGCGAGCTTCTTGGGATGGGGACATTTCTGGGCGTCTCCATGCCGTACTTCGGCGGGGCCTATTGGGACAAATGGATCATCATGGTCATGCCCCCGGGTGCTTTTTTCATGCTGGCTGTTGTCGTGTGGGTGTTCAAATCCATTCAGGGAGTGAAGGAGGACAAAGCGAAATGAGCCTGACGTCGCAAATGTCATACGCGCTGGTCGTCTTTGTCTCGGCCGTATTCACGCAAAATATTCTGCTGAGCAATTTCCTGGGCATGTGTCCGTTCATTGGGGTCTCGCGCGAGATCAAAGCGGCGTTCGGCC
>DATKWR010000224.1:0-9089 GCA_035529475.1 Sedimentisphaerales bacterium
GCCCGCCATGATCAGGATTCACGCCCCCCTCGACGTCCTCGGCGAAGACACCCGCGTCAATACTTTCGACCGGGATTGGGAACTGAAAAGACTTGATTTCGGCGACGGCACGCGCTACTATGTGGTCGATGATCAGGAAAAGGCGGTGGTGTTCCTGCCGGCTGCCTATGCGAATAGCCACATTCAGTGCAAAGCCGTCTCTACCGAATTCGTGGTGAAGCTTCAAGGCCCCGGGGGACCGCCGCTCGTTGAAGTGGTTCCTATGTTGTCAGGCCTTCTAGTCCTCAAAAACGATATCTCTGACCTAATAGATGTCCATCTGGAACACTATCGCAAGATCACTAAACCTATTCTCGGTGTGATACCGTCCTACATCTATACCGCCGACAATGGTTTCAAGAACAAAGATGCTGACACATCCGTCGAGGCGGAGATTTACTGGAGGTATGTTGGGGACGAGCAAACCGCTGCACTCTTCGAATCGCGAGAAGAATTCGAGAGGGACATTAAGTTCAGAAAGAAAGTGATCGATACTACCGTTGATGCCCTCTTCTGGTTTCCATCAAAGGAGCATCCGGCAGCATTTCGTGCTGAGTACTGGAAGGAAGTGATTGTCGGGAATGAAATACAGATGCAGGTAGTCACCGGCAATAAGGGCAATACAACGGAACGCGCCATCGATGATATTTTCATTCTTCCAAAGGAATACAGCATGGGCTGCACGCTGGGAACGCAGTCGGTCGTGCTCGTGGGGGTTGGTCATGCCTGGCAGGGTCTCAAGACGCTCACTCAACTTGTTGGCGACTTGCCGTACGCTAACTACAAGAATGTTATAGACACCTATGTTCAACCAAGTCGTAAACGCTGGATTCCCGGCGATTCGGGGTACGTAAGGAACAATAGGTGGACTCCAGGGCCGGGCCGCGAAAGCCAACAGGGCGAAAACATCATCTATTTAGGCATCGGATTCGGACATGGATGCTTTGAGAAAGAGGAACAGGCTTTCCTTGAACAGGCAAGGTTCTGGGCGCACGGGATTGGATCGCCAGTGTCGTTGCCATATGTGGAGACTATAGTCAATTCATGGGGTGAAGCAGAACTTCTCACGGGGCGCGTTTATCTGCGTCAGCCTCCTGCCGGACAGCAGTAGCAAAGGTGATAGTCATGAAATGCATCGCTGCATTGCTTATTGGCCTCAGCATCTTTCTTGCCGGTTGCTCTGTCACGCCGAGAACTCGATTGCCGGTTAACGAATCGGGCCCTCATGTCATCAACATAGCGATCAGCCAAGAGAAGGTGCGGCCAAACAAGGTGTACGTGAGCACCGTCTACGTCATCGATGGTGAGTATGTCGACCATCATGTGCCCGACCTGTTGGAGTCGAAGTGCAAGGCTTTGTCGCCTTCACTTGGCGTTCGTGTTACATTGCCGGCGAAGTTTGATGACATAATGTTCGTGGACTGGCTAGGCCTGCCATGGATGACTATCCTTGATTACTGGGACAGGCATGGAGTTGCGTGTGAATGGTACCAGGCTGGCAAGAGAGTGCATTTCCACCTGCTCTCATGGGATGGCTACATGGGCCTTCCGGACAAGCCGGAAGATGCAGTCTACATCCTGGATGGGCGCTCGGTGGGCAAAGGCATGCAGGGTATCAAAGCGCTGAGGAGCTTAGGCCTTGGTAATGACGCAATTGTTGTTGTCGCATATCCTTGGACCCAGGGGCCATCGAGTCCAGCGGCTTGGCTGCCTCCGGAAGGATTAGACGCCTTGCTCTCAGATTGGTATCGGGATGCTGTTAGGCAGGTGAGCTATTTGCGCTGATGTCGTGGAGGCCGACATGACCGTCAGGATGAAGTTCACCTATTCCGGCGGCGCCTATCACGAGTTCGAGATCACTTTCGCCGAAGACGAGGCCGACCCCGAGAGCGGCCACTTCATCGCCACCATGTGGGAGCCCATCGACGGCCTCGACCTCGGCGGATGCATCAGCCTCGCGCTCCCCGAAACCTTCGATCCCCAGGAGCTTGACAGCGTGACCTGCTACATGGGCGACCGCGACCCGGAGCCGGATGACTTCCCGCTTGCCGAGAACCCATCCACGCCCCTGGAGTTCAACGGCAATGCCTCCTGGGCCGATGTGACGGTGAGCCTCGTCGATTTCCAGCCCCTCACATCCAACATCGACACCATCGACACCGAATGGACCTTCCACTACCGCGACGGGTCGGAAGAGGTCCTTCATGTTGAGATGATGGAGACCGCCGCCGAGTCGTGCCGCTTCACGTATAACCTTGGGGTCGAAAACATCTACACCATCTCCGGCGGGCACATCGGCACCGGGCCGGGCACGTTCCTGCCCGCCATGATCAGGATTCACGCCCCCCTCGACGTCCTCGGCAAAGACGCCCGCGTCAACACTTTCGACCGTGATTGGGAACTGAAAAGACTTGATTTCGGCGACGGCACGTGCTACTATGTGGTAGATGACCAGGAAAAGGCGGTTGTGTTCCTGCCGGCGGCGTACGCGCAGACGCATATACAGTGCAAGCCTGTTCACGGCAAATGGGAACCATCCCTCGATATCAACGGCAAGAAGGTCTACCTGCTTATACCAGAAGAAGTGGGGCTGATCGTACTGAATGACAAGGTGGGCCAGACTGTAGCCTCCAAGCTCACAAACGTTGATGTCCCTGAGGGGCCGGGAAAGGATCCCAATCCTCCTCCAAGCTGGCTCAAAGGGGTTCCAGCATATATCTACAAACCAAAGAAGGGAAGCGTCCTAGGCCACAAAGATAACAACCTTGACACTGAGATCTACTGGCGTTATGTAGGCACCCCAGATACGATAACGATTTTCCGCTCAGGGCCGGGCCTGACAGCGGACGTGAATCATAGGCAAAAAGTCGTCTATGAGGCTCGTCAAGCGTTCTTTGAGTTCGGTCCTGAGAAGTTGCCCCTGTCTTTTGGCAACGGCCTAACATTGTCAAGTTGGATAACAAAGCTTCCTTGGCGATTAAGGATATGTGGGACCATCCCAGTTTGTACAGCATGTATTGTCGGGATGCGGCGCGATTTGTCGAACTCTATGCCGCCTCACAGGTGCTGAGTAAATTTGACACTCGTATCGGTCACGACATCCTAGCTCGTAAGAAACTGGTGCTGGAAAAGCGCTCTCAGCCCAACGGTTACTCGGAAGACCAAGTGTATGAGCTGCGACCCCTGTCTGTCGCTAGCAGGAGAGCTTGGGCAGGTCAGGTCAACAATGAAGCGAACAATGCGAAGTGGATACCAGGAGATTGGGGATACATAGACAATACCGATCCAAATGCAGCGTCCGGCCAGGAGGGTGAAAACGTTATCTACCTGGGAAAAGACCCCGGACTAAATGAGGGCCTTTTCACTCTTGACAATTTAGAGTTCCGGCAAAACGCCAGATTCTGGGGTCATGTGATAGCGGTAGGTGATCGGATTAGGACGTTGGAGCAGTGGTTCGCATTCGTTGAGAGTTGGAGCGCGGATTACCCCGCCGTGATCGCGGATAGAAGAGAGGCCCTTTTGGAGCAGAGCCAGTAGCATGAAGCTCTCTTGTCTCCTCTTTCTGATTGCTCTTTCGATGGCACTGAATTGCTGCTCAAAGGATCGTGGGCAAGGGCCGAGCCCCGATGTCGACCTCACATGGATTGTGCCAGGGCCAGTTGCTTTCCAGATCAATGGCGTTCGTATTGGAGACGCTCGCGATCTCCAAACATATGTTAAGAGAAACTCCTCCTCCTGGCGGCGAGTGGTCGTGCACTTCCCCAAAGGCGAACCCGTCCTCAACGTGGAATATAGTCCTCCGTACACCAATACCGGCTTCGCGAATGTATGCTACGAAAGAGGGATTCCGGTCGAATATCGTGACCCAAGGGGCAAACTGCTCATCTGTCACCAGCTTACATGGAAGAACTACAATGCAACACAAGGTGAGGGGGAGGCTGAGTATTTCTTCGATGGGTGCTTCGTGGGCAAGGGGGATGAGGCATTGGCACGCATTAAGGAGAAGACGTTCAATGAGAGAAGCTTTCTGCAGGTTCTGGTGCCATGGAGGGGAAGTCCATGCGGCCAAGAGCGTGATCTGCCAGTTGTCTGCATTCGACTTCAGGACTATTTGGCTGCGAAGGGAATCAGGCTCGAGTACAACGAGGACGAGGTACACTATGGGGATGGGGAAATCGGCAAGTAGCCGGAAACCCACATAAACGGGGGGCTGAAAACCGGGGACAGTTCTCCATGAGCCTTCGGCTCACCCACAGAGGATGAAAATGGACGCCGAGGCGGCTATTCTCGAGGCAGCCCCTCACGTCCGCCATCGACACGATCGATACGGAGTGGACGTTCCGCTACCGCGACGGCTCCGAAGGAGTCCTGCAGGTTCAAATGACCGAGACCCTCGCCGAGTCGTGCCGCTTCACGTATGACCTGGGGGTAGAGAACATCTACACGATATCCGGCGGGCACATGGGCACCGGGCCGGGTACGTTCCTGCCGGCCATGATCAGGATTCACGCCCCCGACGGGGTCCTTGGCGAGAATAGCTGCGTCAACACTTTTGACCGCGATTGGGAGCTGAAAAGACTTGATTTCGGCGACGGCACGCGCTACTATGTGGTCGATGATCAGGAAAACGCGGTCGTATTCCTGCCGGCGGCGTATGCGCAGACGCATATTCAGTGCAAGCCTATAGGTGGTAACGCCCATGCCAAGTTGATCCTGAAAGCCGGTCAGCCACCACAATCATGCGAGGTTCCGATCAATTCCGGTCTCCTTGTGCTCAACGATGATGTAGAGGTCAGGTTTGCAGGCCGGTTGGAGGAGTATACGAAAAAGAGGAGTAAGGTCAAGGGAGTCAAGTGCTTCATATATGGGAGAAAGTTCATTTTCGACCATGTCGATGATTCTGTTCAAACCGAGATATACTGGAGATATGTTGGGAACAGTATTACCATATCGACCTTCAATTCTGGGGCGGAACTAGCCTCGGATGTGGATTACCGCTTGAAGATAATAGCCGCAGCCAGAGGGGTTGGATTCGATTTCTCAATCTCGCCCGATCCCAAGTGCAATCGCATCTACTGGGTGAAGATCAATGAACTGAATCCAACGGCGCGTGCCTCCGAAGCTATCGCGGACATGTTCGGTGAAAATGCCTCGAATTACGCCATGGGATGCACCTTGGCCGCAGCCTATGTTCATCTCCGTGCTGCGATGCTAGCTCTTGGAGATGACACTGTCAACCCCTTCATCAGCTCGAGACCGCTCGAAAGTCTTTGGAGGACTCTTGACAAGAGAACGGCTTTCCAGGAGGCCGATTGGATTCCAGGCGATAAGGGGTATATAAGAAATCAGGCCGCGGATCCTCCGCGCGGTTTGGAGGGCGAGAATATTATCTATCTCGGCGGTGCCAACGCCAAAGGTTGCTTCGAGACCCTGGGGTTCTCCATAGAAGCGAGATTCTGGGGGCACCACCCTGATCCAGGACTTCGTGAAAGGACATTCTCAGCACGGTGGCAGGAAGTGGATTCCTGGGACGACGCCACTGTGCCCTTATTGAGAAAGGAAAGAGAATACCTTCGTCAGCCTATTGGACAGTAGTGACTTGCCCACAAGCGACCCCATGAAGGAGACCAGACTATGCGCTCGGCATTGCTGATCTTGATCATAATTCCGGTCTGTTCTACGGGATGCCTAATGCCTCACCGAAGTGGCGGTGAATTCAAGGATTACCATACTCTGACATGGCGATATGAAGAAGGCAAGTTCGTATACGTTTTCGACAAAGTGGCCATGGGAATGGACGGGGATGGTGTTCGTAGGCTCAAGGGGATTGAACTCGCGAAAGGTGCAAGAGTTGCGGTTTACCTCGGCGATGATCCGTGGCCTCGGCCGCAGGCGGGAGCCCCGGGTCCATTCACCACCTTTTCGGAATTGCTCCCTCAAGGCGATACGGGATTGCCAAGGTTCTGGCTCGACAAGGGAATCACAGTGACCTACCACGATCGGAGCAATAGGCAGATAGAGGTGCACGTTCTCAGGTATGAGGATTTTGGCACGCCGGAATATGACCAGGGGAGGGCGCGCTACATTTTCGATGGACGTTACCTAGGCACAGGTGAATCGGGAGAAGCGGCATTGCGAGAAGCCCGCATAAGGAAGGGTTCGCTTGTTCAGGTTATCTGTCCTTGGGCTCTTGGCCCTAGCAGTTGGTATCCTCAGCCGCCGGGCATTGATGTCCTCCTCTGGTGGGGATCACGCGGGATCATGGTAGATGTGGAGGAGGAAAGCGGACACTATTCGAGATAACGATTGGAGTTCAAAACGAGTACCAATGCGGGGAAAACGGGGACAGGCACGAATCGAAAACGGGGGACGAAAACGGGACGAAAACGGGGACAGGCACCATTTTTCGGCGTTCTCGGCGGCTGCGGAGACCGCCCAAGCCCTGTAGCTGCACGACCACGGCATTCAAAAACGGTGCCTGTCCCCATTTATCGACTTCTCTGGGGCGGCTTTGCTTTAGTCAGCACCCACGGCCTCGAACAGTCACGTGACAAGGCGGTTCACAAGCTGTACCGTTCCATTGTCGAACACAAGTCGCGGGAGAATCGCCGACCGGAATCGGATACGACAAATGACAACATGGCCTAACAAGTCGTTCCACCGGACCTGTTTGCCGCGGGAGAGCTGGTTCTGTTTTCGCGCGGTCTCTCCCGCCGCAAATCAGTCCGGTGAACTCGGCCGTTCGCTGAAGGAGAGAAGGGGATGACAGCACAGACTGTGAAGACATTCATCATTGACTGTCCATGGTGCAAGGCGAAGGTGGCTGCGATTGAGCATGGCCGGGCGAGACAGGCGGGCAGATCATATGAGGACGGTGAGCCGTACGGCAATATTCTTGCGGTTGGGGAGTGTCCGAGTTGCCACTCGCTTCTTGCTGGCGAGTCGCATCAGGTCGATTTTGAGGGTTGGGATGCAGCCGAGGACCGGTGGTCAGACATCGTTCGCATATACCCGAAACCGCCGAGAACATTCCTCAGTTACCGGATTCCAAACTCAGTCCGGGATTCGATTGGTGAGGCAGACAAGTCTCTCCAGGCCAACGCCAACATTGCCGCCTGTGTAATGCTCGGCCGAGCTTTGGAGGCTATCTGCCGGGACCTCCTGGAGCAACCCTCATCACCATCGCCGGCAGCGGGGGCCAAACCGAGGCCGAAGCGGCCGATTATGCTTGGCGAGGGCATCCGCCAACTCAAAGACAAGGGTTTGATCGACGACCGCCTGCTCGACTGGAGCCAGCAACTCCACGCGTTTCGTAATGTGGCGGCCCACCCAACAGACGAACCTATCTCAAGAGAAGATGCCGAGGACCTCCAGTCCTTCGTCTATGCCATCATTGAATACATCTACGATCTGACTGACCGGTACACCGAGTTCAAGGAGCGGATTGCCAAGAAAGCAAAGAAGAAGTAGCGAACCAGAAAATCCACGGGACGGCTAGTTGCCGCCCGTGACTTCGCCGTTGGCCGTGACAAAATGACGAAGACGGAAACGATCCTTATCTCTCTCCCTCTGGCGGTCGCGTGCCCCTTGTTTGCGTTGGTTGCCTTCTGGTGGGGCAGCGCAGCCGCAAGCATGTATGTGGCGGCCGTGCCTGTTGGTGGGATCAAAGCAGCGGCGCTGGCTGGCCTGTTCGTGGGGGTGCTAGGCGACATCCTTTTCCTGAAGCGATGGGTAGCGGCCTTCTACAGCGCTAAGTGGGCTTGGGTGGCCGCCGTGTACGTTGGGCTGTCCGTTATGGCGCTTGCGTTCTGTATGGGTATGCCCATCGGCACGTTCGCTGTGGGGGTCACCGGGGGAGTCTACCTTGGGCGGAGGCTGCGCCATACACGCGCTAGTGGTAGTGTGGTCTCACGCACCCTCACTTGGGGTGCGCTCTGTGCTGCGTCGTTGACAACGCTGTTGGCCCTGCCGGTCGGGCTCATGGCCCTCCACGAACCGGTCGTTCTGCGAGTCGCAGGCGCGTTTGGGTTGCAGGCAGGAACGATCAGCGGCCCTATCGGCCAGGCATCAATGCTCATGATCTGCCTTGTCCTCTTCGGGCTGCAGTTCTACTCGACAAGGGCGGCAGGGATCCTGGCGTTCGGCATCCAACCACACAACGGCCAACCAGCCGCTGCGGATTACCATCCGCAGCGCCGTTGGCTGAGACGATGAGAGAGAGCATGGGAGTCACGATTCTGAAACTCGGGAAGCCATCGCCTCTTTTGCCTGAGGAGCGAGTGGTCCATGAGCAACGCCGTTCTCGTGCGGTATCGGTCACGACGCTTCCCAGCTACCGCATCGGGTTCAATCTGCCGCCGCTCTGGCGAATCAGGCTCTTGGTGACCAATCGGCGTTGCCTTGCCCTTAGCGATCTCTTCCATTGCATGACGCAGGAGATCGCGATGTGGTACCCGGGACACAATCCCGACGACGATCCAGAGACGATCACCAAGGTCTCGTGCCAGACGGGATTGTTCGGCAGGTGTCTGGAGCTTCGCACGCACAACCCGAAAAGACGACAACGCTGGCTGTGGTCGCCGGACCTGACCCTCCGGTTCTTCGTGAAAGAACCAGAGCTGATCGAAGCAGCGATTCTCACGCAAATGAAGGAGAGCGGAGGCGCCAACGATGGCTTCCAGAGGGCGCGTCCAAGCCGGCGCCTCTGAACCCGGACGTTGGGATGCAGAGAAAAGATGCCGCGAGTTCAAGCCATAGTAGTCCGTGACGGGCGCGTGCTGATGGTCAAGCACTGCCAGAATGATGCAATCTCCGTAGACGCTTCGCTTTCCCGCCAGGCACGATCGCCCTACCGGTATTCCTCCACCCGGTGTTTGATCGTCTTGCCTTCGACCATGAGGACGATCTCTTCGCAGACGTTGGTGGCCTGGTCGCCGATGCGCTCGAGATGGCGGGTGATGAGGATCAGATGGACGGCGCGGTTGACGTCGGCGGGGTGCTGCTCCATGTGGGCAACGAGTGCCTTGAGGGCCTGGCGGTTCATGTCGTCG
>DATKWR010000225.1:0-2671 GCA_035529475.1 Sedimentisphaerales bacterium
TTGTTCGTCCAAAACGTCTTTTACCGTCAGGGCGATGATGCTTTTTCCTGTCTTCTTGAAGAATGCCTGTATTTCGGACAAGGCGTCCTGAGAATAATCGAGATTGTCGCCGCAGTAGATGACCCGCGTATCGACGAGAGAGGATGGTTTGCCCACCGCCTGCACCGTCTTTTCTTTTTTCACCGCTTTCTTTGCCATAGGGTATCAGTCTAATCCCGGCACAACGATTTGCAAGAGACAATTGCCGAAAAGGCATTTGGTGGGGCAAGCCTCACCCTACGAATCTCTGTGTCCTCTGTGCTCTCTGTGGCTAAGAATCAAGTACTTTACTCTGTGGCTAAATCTCTTTTTGTCAGAGGCTTTTAGGCTTATCCTTGCCGCTGTGGATTTTTTTGCAGATTCTGCGCCGATTTTGGCGTTTAATCGGTGCTTATTTGTGGAAGTACAAAGTCCGGCACACGGTGACGGATGGAACATGATATTTGACGGATGACAGACCCTGGGGATGACATTCTCGTTCGGCGGGCCCCTGCCGGGCTGGGACAATTTGAGAAGCCGCTGATTGACAGTGCCGGCGCGGGTGAGTAAAATTTTCTTTTTCGCGTATTTTTGGAGAATTGGAAATGATTGATGTAACGTTAGTGACCGGCGACGGCATCGGGCCGGAGATTGCTGAAGCAACGCGCCGGTGTATCGACGCGACCGGAGCCGGGATCAACTGGAACATGGCCGAGGCGGGCGTTGACGTCATGGAACGCCTCGGGACCCCCCTGCCGGATGAGACGGTTGAATCGATCAGGAAAACCGGCGTTGCCCTCAAAGCACCCATTACCACACCCGTCGGGACCGGCTTTCGCAGCATCAACGTGCATCTTCGCCAGTTGCTGGATTTGTATGTGTGCTTGCGGCCCTGCAAGAGCTACGAAGGCGTGCGGAGCCGGTACAGCGATATCGACCTGGTGCTCGTCCGCGAGAATACGGAAGATTGCTACGCCGGCGTCGAGTTTGAAAGTGGCAAAGACGACACCGGCGAATTGATAGGCTGGATCAACAAGCACAGCCAGAAGAAGGTCCGGGAAAAATCCGGCATCACCATCAAGCCCATCTCGGTCGCGGCGACCGAGCGCATTGTGGGCTTCGCATTCGATTATGCCCGCAAGATGGGACGCAAGAAGGTCACGAGCGTCCACAAGGCCAATATTATGAAATTCACCGACGGTCTGTGGCTGGAGGTTAGCCGGCAGGTCGCGAAAAAATATCCCGACATCGAATTCGAGGACCGCATCGTCGATAATATGTGCATGCAGCTTATCCAGAAGCCCGAGCTGTACGACGTGCTCGTGCTGCCCAACCTTTACGGCGATATCCTGAGCGATTTGTGTGCGGGCCTGGTCGGCGGGCTGGGCGTAGCCCCCGGCGCCAATATCGGCGAAAACGGAGCCATTTTCGAGGCGACCCACGGCAGCGCGCCGAAATACAAGGGCCAGAACAAGGTCAACCCGACGGCGCTGATTCTCAGCGGCGTTTTGATGCTGCGGCACATCGGCAAGACGGCCGAGGCCGACAAGCTCGAGGATGCCGTGGCCGCGGTCATCGCCGAAGGCAAGGACGTCACTTACGACATGAAGCCGCACCGCGACGACCCGACCGCCGTCGGCACCAGCCAAATGGCCGACGCTATCATCGAGAAGATGAAGTAGCGCTTGATACCCGTGTCGCTTCATGACGAAGGTTTCGCTGCACAGCGCGACGAATTTGATAGTGCGCCAAAAAACGCACGAGGGCAAAAATTGTGGACAAAGCAGACACAGAATGATATAATCAATCCATGATTACAGAGAAGGATAAGGATACCATTCAAACAATTTCAAGGAAGTACCGCGTCAAGCGTGTGCTTCTTTTTGGTTCCAGCATAGATCCTGTAAGAGAAAGCCATGATATTGACATCGCCGTAGAGGGAGTAGCGCCGGAAGATTTCTTCAGGTACTACGGCGACCTTCTGCTCAAACTCTCAAAACCTGTTGATTTGGTCGATCTTTCCGAATCGTCAAAATTCGTTCAGCTCATCCTTGAAGAAGGAGTGCTGCTTTATGGCTGACTACAGGGCACGCATAGAAGCGGAATACGAAGCCATAGACCGGACCCTTTCGAGTCTGCCGAATAGACAGTTAGCACAATTATCGCAATTGGAAGTTGCGGGGGTAGCTTCGTTGATACACAATTTTTACAACGGTATCGAAAACGTGCTGAAACAATCATTCCAAGCGAGAGCTCTCGATGTGCCTGCCGGCCCGTCGTCGCACCAGAATCTGTTACTTATGGCCGTAGAAGCAAATATACTCTCCTCTCAACTGGCTGACGAGCTCAAAGAATATCTGGCTTTCAGACATTTCTTCAGCCACGCATACGCTTTCACCCTTCGACCCGAGCGAATCGAACCATTAGCGGCAAAGATAACGCAAGTATTCGAAACGTTCAGGAGGGAGATAAGCAAAGGTTTTTCGAACGACTAAGCTGTACAAATCACGGCGTCATCAGTGGATCAGCAAACGTATCGCAAACTGATTTCGGGTCGCAGCGCCGGCTTGGCGGCGGGGTTGTTGCGGTGTTTGTTGAGGGCCGCGGCGGTTGGCTATGGGATAGCTGTCGGCGTGCGGAATTTTTTGTATTC
>DATKWR010000226.1:0-3765 GCA_035529475.1 Sedimentisphaerales bacterium
TCATGTTGCTCGCAGGCTGCGCATCGGTTCCGACAAAAGACATTACGGTTGATGCCCAGGCCAATCCCAAGGCCAATTTCAGCGGCTACAAAACCTATGCCTGGCTGGGTTCGGCGGCCATTCTCAATGACGCCTACGGCCAATGGGAGCCGCCAGCATTCGATGCGGATGCGGAGGTAAAGTACCTGATCGATCGCGAGCTGCGCAAAAAAGGTATGCTGCAAAACTCAGCCGATCCGGATGTGATCGTAGCTTTCGCTGCCGGAATCGATATGGATGCCCTCGAATTGCAGATGGACCCTCAGAGCAAGATGGAGAACCTGGCAAATGTCCCGAGGGGCGGACTTGTGATTGCAATGGTGGACAGCAATTCCGGGTTCGTTATCTGGTTAGGCGTGGCCACGGCAGATATTCAAGAGCAGCCCGATACGAAGACGGTTAAAGCACGTCTCGAGTATGCCGTGACTCAGTTATTACGATTGTTTCCCAAGTAGACAAAAAATTATTTGTTACATCGAATTAAATACTAAAAACGCTAAGAAAAGGAGAAACCAAAATGAAAACGAAAAAATGTGTAAATCTATTACTTGCAGTATTTATGGCGCTCAGCATGATCGCCCAGAAAAGTGCCCAGGGCGATGGGATAAGCATCTATGAACTCGCCGATTCTGAAGCGCTGCAAAGCACGAAGGACTTCAAGCCGGCTCCCGAGAACATGCAGACCCGGTTCGGGAAGCTGGAGTTCCCAGGAGGTTACCCGACGGAAGAAACGGTGAAGAAGGTCTACGACGAACTCGACCTGCAACGCGCCACACAGCTTTACCTCGACATGTACCCGGCCCTCTCTATGACAGGCATGTTGATTGGAACAGTTCGTGATTGTGGTGTAAGAAGCTGTTCTGATGTTTCGGTTAGTGCCGACAGGTTAGATTCCATGGCGATGTTCCTCACCGGTAATACCGAAAGTATCTATGGGTTGTTAGTATTTGACCTTAAGGCCGATGGCCCGACGGTTTTTGAAGTGCCTGCCGGATTAATGGGGCCTTTTGATGATGCTACTTTCAAGTTTGTTTTTGACATTGGCCCTACCGGGATGGATAAAGGTAAAGGCGGCAAATACCTTATACTACCTCCTGATTATAAAGGTAATGTACCAGATGGCTATTTTGTATTCCGTTCACCAACCTATCGCAATTTCTCTTTTGTTCGTGCGAATGCTGCTGTAATTGGATTTGGTGAAGGCGCCATGGACTATTTTCGCAAAGGTTGTAAGGTTTATCCATTAAGTACTGGCCCTCGTAAAGGAAAATACACCAATATAACTGGAATGCCTATGAATACACTGGTTCCAGAGGATGCCACCGCATTTGAGTGGATGCATTCCATTATCAACTACGAACCTGCCGAGGCTTTTGGGAAAGAACTGCTCGGAAGACTTGCTTCAATCGGTATCGAGAAAGGCAAGCCCTTCAAGCCCGATGCCCGCATGAAAAAAATCCTTACCAAGGCCGCTGAACAGGGTGTGGCCATGTCACGCGTTATTGCATTCGACTGCCGTGATTCTCAGGCCAGAGTTTATCCGAACCGGCGCTGGGAAAGCCCCTACGTCACCAACAACTCGACGTTCTACCAGAACGATTACATAAATCTCGAGGCGCGCACGGTGTTCCACTTCACCGCCGACGGCATCACGCCAGCAATGGCGGCCCAGATGCCTGAAGGTCTTGGATCAAGGTACCAAACAACCTATAAGGACAGTGACGGCAATTTCCTTGACGGAAGTAAGACATACAAATTGAATATGCTGCCAAATGTACCGGTTAAGCTTTTCTGGTCAGTAACGGTTTACGATCCGTGGACACGTTGTTGCATAAAGACCCAGCCTTATCCGAGCATCAGCAGCCAGCAGGATCCGCCGCCAACGACCAATGCCGATGGCTCCATTGATATTTACTTCTCCAGCGAAAGACCGGCTGGTGTGGCGGCGCAGAACTGGGTTGAAACTTATCCTGACCAAGGATTCTTTGTATACATCCGCTATTACGGTCCGCTCAATGCGTTCAACAACAAGACGTGGATCCCGAAAGATGTGGAGCTGGTTAAGTAGTTGATGAAGATACGTTCGCAAGGTGCGAGTAACACCGCAAACTAAGATGTAAAGCAAAATCAAATTACATGTAAGGAGAAAACAAAATGAAAACAAAACAATTATTCACACCAATTTTAGCCCTGGTGATCTTAACCAGCGTAATGGCTCCAGTGTGGGCGCAGGCGCCAATCATGAAGATGACAACGCAAATCCCGCATCAAATAACCACGCCCGACAAGGTGGAGACGCCGATCGGCACGCTGGAGTTCTTCGATGGCGTCCCTATCGGGAACACTACCGAGATGGTCTATGACTACGTGGACCGGGCTCGTGCCGTAGAGGTGTTTATCAATATGGTTCCAGCGGTCTCGATGTATCACATACGCCAGGGGCAGCGGGATCTCGATATAAAAGAAAGTAATCAAATCTGCATCTTTGAGCAGCTCATGGATTCCAAGTCGCTGGTGCTGACCGCAAATACGTCCACGTTATACACGTGGGGATTCCTGGATCTCAAGAAGGACGGCCCGACAGTGATTGAGCTGCCCCCAGGCGTGCTGGGCATTTTGGATGACATGTACATGCGTTACATCGCCGACATGGGAGCGGCCGGACCCGACAGAGGCAAAGGCGGCAAGTATCTTGTGCTTCCCCCCGACTATAAAGGCGAGGTGCCGGACGGTTACTATGTCTACAAGTCGCGCACATACTGCGTTTGGAACTTTATGCGCGGATATCTCTCGAACGGCGTAGAAGAAGCTGCCAACAGAATTAAGAACAACCTGAAGGTGTATCCTCTGGCGAAGAAGAATAATCCGCCGAAGATGGAGTTTTTTAACATGACAGGCCGAGAGGGCTACTACACCATTCCGCCGAACGACTTCAGCTTCTACGAGAGCCTCAACGCGATCATCCAGGAAGAACCCATTGACTTCATCGATCCGGAAACACGCGGACTCATCGCCTCGATAGGCATCGTCAAGGGCAAGGTATTCAATCCCGATGCTCGCATGCGCCGGATCCTGAATGAAGCACTGGCCATCGCCAACGCCTATGCCAGAGCTAACACCGTAGTCCCGCGTGATCCGGGCCACCGGATCTATCCGGAGACCGACAGCGAATGGATTATGGCATTTCCGGAGAAGAACACAGAGTTCCTTACGGACGGTGCACGCCGGATGGACGGACGCCTGTGGATGCATTACAACGCCATTTGCGTAACGCCCGCCATGGCGCTGATGCGAGCGGGTGCAGGATCGGACTACGGCATCGCAGGTTTGGACGCAGAGCACCAGCCGTTCTACGGATCGAAGACCTACAGGCTTCACCTGCCGCCGAATCCTCCCGCCAAGGACTTCTGGGCGGTGACGATCTACGATTGCCAGACCCGGTCCATGCTCCAGACTGACCAGGCTTATCCGACCCTCGGAAGCCAGAGCAAGGGAATCAAGAGCAACAGCGACGGGTCATGTGACATCTACTTCTCTCCGAAAGCGCCTAAAGGAATGGAGAACAACTGGATGCAGACGATTCCCGGCAAGAGCTGGTTCATCATCCTTCGGATGTACGGCCCGCTGCAGCCCTGGATCGACAAGACCTGGCGACCGAGCGAGCTTGAGCTGGTGAAGTAGTTCATAGAGAATATTGTCCCAGGGGCGGTTGGCACTGCGAACCGC
>DATKWR010000227.1:0-4644 GCA_035529475.1 Sedimentisphaerales bacterium
GTGGGCGTCAAGGCGGCGACGCTGTCTACCTGGGTACTCCATGCCTGGACGTCGGTGCCGATGGCGATGGCGAGCGTCGTACGGGCGGCTGCCGCAGAGGCGTCGGCCAGGAACGTCTCTGCCCAGGCCGTGATCGTAGCCGTAGTCGGGGCGGTAGAGGAGACGACGGTCGGCTCCCCGGACGCATTGAACGCCAAGTACTGACTAGCACGATCGACCGAACTGGGCAACTCCATGTCGAGGGAGGAAGCGTCGGTGTCCGGGGCACGGATAGCACGGCTGAGTTGGTCGGCCTGGTTGATGTTCAGCTTGCAGTTCTTGTCCAGGGCGTCTTCGACGTTCTCAGCAGAGAAGGTCCCGCCGTGCTCTAAGTCGAGCGTCTGAGTAGCGGTGGTGCTGCGCAGTATCCAAATCGTATACGTAGTCGCCCAGGCGGCCACCATTGTGACGGTGCCGCCTACGTCGCCATTGAGTGAGACGGTGTAGTCAGTCGTCTCAGTCAGGGTGGCTTCTACGCCGGTCGCCGTCACCCTGCTTTTGACGACGATTTCGTCGGTTGAGGCGGCGGGGAACGAGAAGGCGATCTGCTGGCCGGCCGTAGCCGTTCCGACGGCGCTCGTTCTCGCAGTAGTATTGCTCACAGTCATAATAGCTCCTTCGCTACTTAGCTACTCAATCGTTCAATTGGGTCGGTTGCGCCGGTCTTCTTCCAGCATGGTCTTAAGTTGTTGCTGCATCACCAGGACTTGGGTTATCGACTCGGTCAACTGGTCGACCTTGGCTGAGTTCCGGTCAATCTTCTTGTCGATTGAGACGACCTTGTCGTCGGTACGTTGTTCGTCACGCAGGTGCAGCTCGAAGGCTTTTCCGCCGTCGGCATCGATCTTGTCGACGCGCGCCTCCAGCCGGGGCAGCCTGGTAAGCATCTCTTTGAGTCCGTAGTGATCCGTTATATAGACAGCGATCGCTCCATGTGCCACGAGGAACAGTTCCCCCAGCATGATAGGTATGATGTACCCCATGGCGCGTTTGTTTCCGTTCTTAGGTGTTGGCAGTGGCATCACGCTCTCCGCTCATCAATAATTGTCATTGTGGCACACGTTGTCGTTGTTTTTTTTGCGGGCGAGTTGTAGACGTCAGCATGCCTAAGTTCTTCGTCCACCAATCGAAGAAGTCCATCTCACCACCAACCAAAGCAAGCGTATTCTGCACCTGGATAGGCATCGCGCTACGAGCCTCATACAACAGGTACGATGGGACCTGCGCCGTGTCCAAGGCGCCCCCTTTACCCCATTTCCACTTTACCAGGTGGCCTTTATCGTCCTTATCATTGAGTCCTACCAAGTCCCCTATGGTTGTGAAGTCTCGCCCGGCCCAATCTGTTCCGGTGGCAGCGTCTCCAATGATACGGGCCGCGACGCTTCCCTTGTGCTTCGCGGAACGTATCGGATGCGAAGCGAACTTCAGCGGATCACGGAAATGGCCGAGCAGTGAGAAGTACTTACGGCTGTCTGGGGTCATCTCAAAGGCGTCGCTGCCCGTCAGGGACGTCATGCCGTCGCCGATGGCCTTGGCCAACGGAGTAACGTCCACATCGAGCCATTTTAAGTTGCCTGCGGTCCACGCTTTCTCGTACCGTTCCCAGAAGGTTTCATCGTCCCATGCCGACATGATAAGGTTCAGGGCAATCGTAGCCCCTATACCCTTGACCATAATCCGTCCCCAGAACGCACGGTGAATGGCACCACGGTCCCCACCACGGAAGGTGTCTATTATGGACTGGACATTAGACTCAGTCCAGTCCGGAGCGAGACAGAGTAGCTGGAACATATCCTGAACCGACTCACTGCGGTGCTTACTCTTGGCGTATATTCTTTCATGGTGCAGGCCACCGAAGTCGTTATTCTGTAGCCTTCCTACCTCAGCCGCAATCTCTTCCTGTGTGACTTCCCCCGCCGCAATACGCGCCTTGTTCTTTTCGAGTTGATAACGGTATTCGATAAGCCCTGTCCCTACTTTCAAATGCGGGCCGAGCACCTTGAACAAGTATCGCTCATTGGCATCTCGCACCTTAATAACAGCCTTCCGGATTGCGTCGCCTGGTTTGGTTTTGGCCAGGACCCGTCCCCAGATGCTTTGCTCGTCATGGATCAGGCGCGGATCATAATCTTGAATCTCACCCGCCGTCATGCCACCAGCGATAAGTTCCTGTAACTGGGGATGGAAGTTTTCCATAGCCTCTCTGCCCAGCTTCATGAGGGCCTTTACGTCTATGTCTCGGCCCCCAAGTACCGCACTGCGAAGGAATGCCTGGTGGTGAAACAGAGACGTAAAGAGAATCTGCTGCTTAAGGATAGCGTTGTACTTCAGTGCCCAGTGGCCGATCATATTGGCCCGAACAGCAGACGGGGCAAAGACCCGATTCAGTTTCTCGCCCATCGTCGGTTCGGCGTACAGTTTGACCTTCTCCATCACCGTTCCATCGGGCAGAACTCGACTGGTTGGCGACGACGGTAGGGCCAGCTTGAGGTCGGCCACATCAAACGTCTTGGTATCCTCTGTGCCCTTGTCTCTATTGGCGAAACGAACGGTTGCACTGTCCCCGGACATAGAAACGACAGTGCCAAGGTTCTTGCGGTCGGCAGGCCGAACCACATCACCTACTGCGATCTCGCCCTTGGCGGCCGATTCTTTCATTTGGACTTGACCTACATACTTCCAGACAGAGAAGTTCGGATGCTGAATCTCGATCCAGTTCGCTTTGGCCTTATTGCGAGTCGCAACCATGCCCTCGCTCTTGGCCAACTTGATAAGATGACGGCCGGAAATGGCTTCGTTGATGTGTGTTCTACTGAACTGAGAGGCCACGGTCACGTCCTGGACCTTCAATGTATAGCCCTTAGCCCAGCCTTCGAGGATACCTCCGTTGACCAGCGTTCGCTGCTTGGCGAAGGGGGTCTTAGTACGGAACTTCGCTTGCCGAATCCCGCCCTTGGTATCAAACTCCCAGATGTGGGCGATGTGGTTGTCCAGGGCAGATAGCAAAACGCCCTCCTTCATACCGAGTTCGCCGCTTCGTCGTTCGGCGGCAACGATCTCGTCGGCAATCGCCTTGATCTCAGGCGAGAGCTTTCTGGACAGGTCGTAGATGCGTCTCTGTTCGTCGGATAGTTGCTCCAGGTACGCCACGTTGCCCGGGTACTGGAGCGAGTCGATGTAGACCATCATGGCCAGTGATGTATCGGCCATCTTCGGATTGGCGCTGGGGACAAATCGCTTAGCACCCATAGCCTTGGCAATCCGTCGCTGGAATAGGGCCGTCTCGATCTTGATGCGCTGGTTCTCGACATCCCGCTCGGCAAAGAACTTATCCAGAACAGCAACGGCCTTATTGGCGACGGCATCGGTCGCCGCCTTTTTGCTGGCCACAATATCGGTGTCCAGTTCGTCGTAATCCTTCATTATGGCATCGCGCAGAGCTTCGACATTCAAGAAACCACCCTGTCGACGTGCATCGCGTGCAAGATCTTTTTCTTCCGGAACAGGCAGGTCTTTGGCCTCTTGGGCTGCCGGCTCGGTCGACTTAGTCGCCTTGGTCGACTCAATCGTTGGAGTCGACTTAGTCGACTGAGCGGTGGGCTGGGCCGCTGCGCCGGCGGTGGGGGTGCCGTACATATTGGTGAGTGCGTCGTAGGCTATGTCTGGGGAAGCATCGACAATCTTGCCCCAGGTAGCCCTTCGTTGCCCTGTCTCGGGGGTCCCTACGCGCTCTATAAGCAGCACCTCGTCAAACTCAACCGGAATAGACACGCCGATGCCGCCGGATATGTCCTTTAGGGGATACCGACCTGGGGTGTCCTTGGTGTGCCGCTTTGTTTCCAAGCCGAAGAATATCTTGCCAGATGCGTCCACGGCGATAAGATATTTCTGCTGTCCCAGTACGCCTTTTGTCTTCTGGTCGTGAAAGGCTGCTCGGGTGGCTTCTTCTGGAGTGGCAGACCATTGGGCACCCAGCGCCTGTTCTGCTGGAGTAGAATACTTCCCACCGACAACTTTGCCGGTAGACGTGATGTCATCAAGTTCCTGTTGCGATATGCCACGATACAAAATTACCGGCTTTGTGTCCGTGAACCTGCCAGTGCCGGCCCGCATCTTGTTTTCTTCGGTTGGATATTTGCTAATGATATCTTGCTCAAGGGCTTGCGTTTCGGCATCCTGCGTTATGTCAACTTCGCCCTCGTATGATTTCTTATACTCATCCCTCGTCATCTCCCACGGCTGCTTCGCCACCCCGGCGGCCTGACCCTCGGGCGGTACGGCGGCGGCTGGTTGCGGCGCGGGTGCAGCTTCCTCTTCGACCGGCTCGGGCAACGTCGCTTCGTACTCGGCATATTCGGCCTCCGTCATCGCCATGGAGGGCTTGGGTGGCTGAACGGTAGGCGTATACCCCGTGCCCTGCGTGCCGATCTCCGGACGCTGCGCGGCGATCTCCGGACGCTGCGCGGCGGGTTGGGTTTGCGGTATCGGCGTCGTGGCCTGTGTCAACGCACCTTGGAGAACGAGAGACCCGGCCCCCAGGAAGAAACCGGCCGTGGCACCCCCGGCAAATGATTGCCAGGTTCGCGCCGCCATGTTCTGGGCATC
>DATKWR010000228.1:0-4128 GCA_035529475.1 Sedimentisphaerales bacterium
AATATCAAGAGCCGAATCCCTTTGAATCGTCCCGGCGTGCCCAACGACCTTGACGGCACCGTGATTTTCCTGGCTTCGGATGCTTCGGCGTACATCACGGGCCAGATCATTCTGGTCGATGGCGGTTTCACCACGGGGGCAACAAAAGCAATCACTTAGCAGAGGGACCTCGCATGGACCTGAAAGGCGTCGTTCTGGCCGGGGGCACGGGTTCCCGGCTTATGCCCTTGACGAAAGTGACCAATAAGCATTTGCTCCCCGTCGGGCACAAGCCGATGATCTTCTACCCCATCGAGAAATTGACAGCCGTGGGGATAGAGGAAATCCTCATTGTCACCGGTGTCGAGCACATGGGCGACGTGGTCAGCCTGCTGGGGTCGGGCCGGGCGTTCGGCTGCCGGTTTACATACAAGGTCCAGGACGAGGCGGGCGGAATCGCTCAGGCTCTGGCGCTGGCAGAGAATTTCGCGAATCACAAGCCGCTCGCGGTCATCCTCGGCGACAACATCTTTCAGACGAATCTGAAACGCTACGCCGACAAATTCATCGCCCAGAAGACCGGCGCCCGGATACTACTCAAGCAGGTGGATCACCCGCAGCGGTTCGGCGTCGCAGAGCTGTCCGACGGAAAGATCATCGGCATCGAGGAAAAACCCGAGCGGCCCAAGTCGGATTACGCCGTGACGGGCATCTATTTCTACGACGCCTCTGTGTTCGAGATCATACGGACGTTGAAGCCCTCGGCCCGGGGTGAGCTTGAAATCACCCACGTCAACGAGGCTTATATTGCCCAAGGCCGGCTGGCGTACGACATCCTCGACGGGTGGTGGACGGACGCCGGAACGTTCGAGTCACTGGCTCGGGCCAACGAATTGGTGCTAAACGAGCCGGTCCCGTGACAACAGAGGCGCAGAGGCGTTGAGCAGGCAGGAATGAATGTGATACAGACGGAACTGCCGGGGCTGTGAAACATTTCACCCGACAGGCCACCGTGTTTTGGGGGCGTTGGATGCTTGTGAACGGTACGAAGATTGTGATTCTTGGCGGCCGGGGTATGCTTGGGTCGGATTTGGCCCGAACCTGCAGGCGGCGGGGGCTCGAACCGGTTGTTCTCGATCTGCCGCAGTTCGATATCACGAACGCCGAACACGTGAGGCAAGCTGTTGCAGACGGGGGGATCGTTATTAACTGCGCCGCCTACACAGACGTTGATGGCGCCGAATGCGAGGCCGAGCTGGCCCGCCGGGTCAACGCCGAAGCGGTAGGGCGGCTGGGTGCTCTGGCGCGACGGGCGGATGCGTGGGTCCTGTACCTCAGCACGGATTTCGTATTCGACGGACGTCTGGACAGGCCGTATGTCGAGACGGACCCTCCCAACCCCATAAATGTGTATGGCAAGAGCAAGCTCGCAGGTGAACGGCTCCTGGCCCAAAGCGGCTGCCAGCATTGCATCCTCCGCGTGGAATGGACCTACGGCGCCGCCGGAAACAACTTTGTCACCAAGCTCCTGCAGCGGGCCAAGGCGGACAAGATGTTGAAAGTCGTCGATGACCAAGTCGGCTCGCCGACGGCGACAATAGAGGTTTCCAAAGCCATCTGTGAATTGTTGAAGAATCGGCCGGAGGGCATATTTCATTTCGCGGCGGCCGGCTGCGTCAGCCGATACGGGATGGCAAGATTCATTGCCGATAAGCTCTCCATGGGCATCGACGTCGCGCCCTGTAGGAGCGGCGACTTTCCGAGCCCGGCGGCGAGACCCTTGAATAGCCGTTTTGATTGCAGTAAAATCCAGCGTTTGCTGAGTCAACCAATCGAGGCGTGGCAGGGGCCGTTGGAGCGTTTCTTGAGGCAGCTATGAAAAGAATTCTGGTCACGGGCGGTGCAGGATTTATCGGCAGCAACTTCGTGCGCATGGTGCTTTGCGAACATCCCGACTGCCTCGTCGTCAACCTCGACAAGCTCACCTATGCCGGCAACCTGGGGAACCTCGCCGAATTCCGGGAGCGCGAGAATCACAAGTTCATCAAAGGCGATATCTGTGACGGTGCCCTGGTCGGGAAAATTATCGACGAGTACGACATCGAGGCCATCGTCAATTTCGCCGCGGAAACTCACGTGGACCGTTCCATCACCGGGCCGAAGGTCTTCGTCGAGACCAATATTACCGGCACGCTGACGCTGCTTGAATCGGCCCGGGACAAGAAGCTGGAGCGATTCGTGCAAATCTCGACCGATGAAGTCTATGGCACGCTGGGCCCGGAAGGGGAGTTCACCGAGCGGACGCCATTGAGTCCGAATTCGCCGTACTCGGCGAGCAAGGCCGCGGCGGACCACCTCGTCGGGGCGTTCGGGCATACCTGGGGCGTGAAATACAACATCACCCGATGCTCGAACAATTACGGTCCCTATCAGTTCCCCGAGAAACTGATCCCGCTGATGATCAACAACGCTCTCAACGACAAGGCGCTGCCCGTCTATGGGGATGGCTTGTACGTGCGAGACTGGCTATACGTCTATGACCACTGCACGGCGATTTGGCAGGTCCTTCAAAACGCCCCGCCCGGCGAGATTTATAACATCGGCGGCTGCAACGAGAAGGCCAATCTGGAGGTTATCCACCTGATTCTCGGTCGGCTTGGAAAGCCGAAATCGCTCATCAGGCATGTGACCGACCGGCCGGGACACGACCGGCGATACGCCATCGACGCCGGCAAGATAATGGACCAGCTCGGGTGGAAGCCGTCGCTGACCTTCGAGCAGGGCATCAATAAAACCATAGACTGGTATCTGAACAACCAGGATTGGCTCAGAAACGTCGTCTCAGGCGACTACCAGAGCTATTACGAATCGATGTACGGAAACCGATAACGATCGCAGGGGTATAAGAGCAGCTTTGGGAGAATTGTTTTGAAAGAGGATAAGATTACGCTCGCTCTGTTATGGTCCAGATATGACGGCAAGGCCACTTCCGTGAATGATCTTGTTTTACGCTTGGACAGGAAGCGTTTCAACGTCATATTTGTCTTTCTGAGGGGAGAGGCCGGCGAGAAGAACTTATTGAGAGAAGCAGGATATGAAGTCTTGTATCTGTCTAATGCAAAGAAGGTCAACGCATTTCGTTTTTCAGTTTTGTCGGGCTTGGTCAGGGTTCTCAAAGAGCACAAGGTGGACGTGCTTCATTGCCATGCTCACAAAGCTACCGTTTACGGGGCTATGGCGGGGGCGCTGGCCAGGACGCCCGTGGTTCTGGCCCATGTGCACGGATTGGGCAGAAGCAGAAATCTGAGGAGAAAACTCACGAACCTCCTGTTATTTCGAAGGATTGACAGAATTATCGGTGTTGCTAACAGCGTGACAGAGGATATCTTGAAGAACAATTGGTTCTTATCGGCGGACAAAGTGTCCGTCCTGGAAAACTCCGTTGATTACGGCCGCTTTGCCAGCGTATCCGTTTCAAAGGCGGACGCAAAACAGATGTTGGGGCTGCCGTCCGATGCGTTTGTTTTTGGCACGATTGCAAGGTTTGGGCCGTTCAAGGGCCATAGTTTTCTAATTTCAGCCTTTGAGAAGGTCAAGGGCAAGGTTCCATCCGCACAGTTGATCCTTGTCGGCGAGGGTCCTTTCAAACAAGATATTCAGCAACAGGTGGCCGCAGTGGGCATGGCCGGGTCCGTGCATTTCCTGGGTCAGAGAGACGATGTTCCTGAGCTGCTCAGGGCCATGGACGTTTTCGTATTGCCGTCCATCGGGTCCGAGGGTATGCCAAGGGTTCTCCTGGAGGCTATGGCAGTCGGTGTTCCCTGCATTGGCACAAAGATTGGGGGTACGCCTGAGGTACTATGCAACAGCGACGTTGGTTATCTGGTCCCGTCAAAAGATGCAGATGCTCTCGCAGAGGCGATGACTACCCTTGCCCACACGCCAGAGCAAAAGCTGAAAAATCTTGTTGAAAGGGCAAGAGAGACAATTCGGGCCAATTTCAGCCATGATGTAGTCGCAAAGAAACTTGAGAATACCTATGAAATGGAGATGAACCGTTATTATGAAAGTGATAGATGGCAGAAGAGTAACGTATGATTCTGACGAAGAGTTTTACGCTCATCAGGCGCGCCGGTCAAAGCCGTCTGA
>DATKWR010000229.1:0-2518 GCA_035529475.1 Sedimentisphaerales bacterium
TCGAAGGTACACTGGCGATCATGGTCGGAGGGCCGCAGAAGACATTTGACCAGGTCAAAGACATCCTTGGCGTGATGGGGGCCTCGGTGACTCGCGTCGGCGAGATCGGCAGCGGCAATATGACAAAGCTGGCGAATCAGATTATCGTGGCACTGAATATTGCGGCGATGTCGGAGGCGATGGTCCTGGCCGCCAAAGCGGGGGTCGATCCGGAGAAGGTCTTTGAGGCGATTCGCGGAGGCCTGGCCGGCAGCACGGTCCTGAACGCCAAGATGCCCCTGGTACTCCAAGGTGATTTCAAACCCGGGTTTCGTATCGAGCTGCACATCAAGGACCTGGCCAATGCGCTGGATACGGCGCACGAGGTGGGAGTCCCCCTGCCGCTCTCGGCCGGGGTCATGGAAGTAATGCAGGCCCTGAAAGCCGACGGCAAGGCAGCAGACGACCATGGCGGGATCATCCAGTTCTATGAGCACCTGGCCAACGTGCAGGTCAGGAAGAGTTAGAGAATATGGGTCAGAAAGAGACCGGGTCGGGGCAACAGAATTCCACGGCGGGCTTGCCGATGGGTAAGATCGGCAACGTTCGCATCAGCCGGCTCATCTGCGGGGGGAATCTCATCATCGGCTCGGCGCACGATCGCGATTTGATCTACATCCCGGCGCTGATGAGGCACTACTTCACCGACCGCAAGATCATGGAGACTTGGCAGTTGTGCGAAGAAGTGGGCATTAACACCATGATAGGCCCCGTCAACAGCCCATACGCCTATGGCGAGGATCCGACCCTCCGCGTCCTGAAACGCTATCGCGATGAATTCGGCGGGCAGATTCAGTGGATCGCCCAAACGTACCCCAAGACGTTTGACCTGACCGGCTCGATTCAAACGGCGATAGACAACGGCGCCGTTGGCGCTTTCATTCACGGGGGCATCGGGGATAATTGGGTCAAGAACGACAGGGTTGACCTGCTGGCCAAGGCTGTCGAGTTTATCCGCAAGAACGGTCTGATCGCTGGCTGCGCCTGCCACGACATCGAAGTCCCGATGGCGATGGAAAAGGCGGGCGTCGAGCTGGACTTCTACATGAAGACGCTCCACCACGGCAACTACTGGTCCGCGACGCCGAAAGACCAGCGGTCCGGCTACAGCTCCACGCCCAATGACAACATGTGGTGCCTGAAGCCGGAAGAAACGATAGAGTTTATGAGGACGGTGAAGAAAGCATGGATCGGCTTCAAGGTGTTGGCCGCAGGTGCGATTCATCCGAGAGAGGGGTTTAGGTTCGCCTTCGAGAACGGCGCGGACTTTATCAACGTGGGGATGTTCGATTTTCAGATTCGCGAGGACGCGCTAATCGCACGCAGCGTATTGGCGGACGTAAGCCGCAAAGGCCGGCCGAGATCCTGGATCGGCTAATCACCATTACGCCATAGGCATCAGGCGGGCCAGCAGAACCGTGAATCCCAGGCCGGTCACTCCGAGCGCCGCCGTCAGGATAGTCCAGGTTTTGAGAGTCTCGGTTTCCGTCAGCACACCCATCTTGGAGAAAATCCAGAAGCCGCTGTTGTTCATCCAATCGCCGACCAGCGAGCCGCTGCCGATAGCCGTCGCCAGATAGACGGGATGGAAGCCGAGCGTTTCCGCGGACAAACCCATGGCGGAAAATATCGAGGCGCCGGTGATCATAGCCACCGTCCCCGAACCCTGGGCAAACTTGACGAGGCTGGAGACGCCGAAGGCAACCACCAGAATCATCAAACCCAGGTCTTGGCCGCCGGAGGCCATGGATTTCTCCACGTATTCCTTAATGCCGGCGTCACGAAGCATCGCTCCGAACGCGCCGCCTGCAGCGGTGATTAGAATGATAACGCCGCCGCTCATAAGGGCCTTATCCACCAACGAGGCGAGATCCCGCAACTGAAGTCCTCGCTTGACGACAACCAGATACATGGCAATAGCCGCTGAGACCAGCAGCGCGAAGTTGGGATTGCCGATAATGGCCGTGATGTCATTGGCCCGGCGGATGGCCAGGCTTGCGTCCTGAGCCTTCGCCAAGACTTTGGTAATTGTATTAGTCGAGATGAAAATCACCGGCAGCACAACAGGAAGAAGAGAAAGCCACAGCGGAGGCAGTTGCTCGTCCGTCAAAGGCTCGGGTTCGGGGTCGCCTCCATAGGGCCTCATCGGGATTTGGGCAAATCGGTCGATAATCCTGCAGACGAGCAGCCCGACGGCCGATGTCGGCAGACCCACAAGAAGCCCAATCAAAATCATCAGGCCGATGTCGATACCGAAGACCTCCGCCATGAACAACGGTCCCGGCGTCGGGGGGACAAGAGTGTGGGTAATCCCGGCACCGGCGACGATTGCCGCGATATACAGGACGTAGTTCTTTCCGGTCCGCCGGCATAACGATCTGGCTAACGGCACGAGAAGGTAAAAGACCGTATCGAAAAACACCGGCACCGAGAGCACAAAGCCGCTGCCCATCAAGGCCCAGGATGCGCGCTTTTCACC
>DATKWR010000230.1:0-4084 GCA_035529475.1 Sedimentisphaerales bacterium
GAGAAGAAAGATTTCGGTTGAGAGATCAGATTGAGCGTAGCTCGTCATCCGTGTGCGATAATATTGCCGAGGGCTATACAGCGTACTACTATAACGACAAAATCAAAGGCTTCAATATCGCAAGAAAGGAAGCTGGAGAGACACAGAACCACATACGTAAGTTGGCAGGTAAAGAGTACCTGGATTCCGAGCAATCGCAGAAATGGGTGGAAGAATATGAAGATAGTCATCAGAGGTATTAACGGCTACATACGCTACATCAGAGAGAAGAAAGGTGCTGAGAAATGAAATCGAGCCGATATGGCGTTAACCTGGTATCCTGATTCCCTGATAACCACTACCTGATAACCTGATTTACTGATAACCTACTACGATGATCGACATTAAACCAATACGCGAGAATCCTGAGAAGTTCAAGAGGGCCGCCGAGGCCAAGAAGTTCGACGTCGATATCGACAAGCTGGTCGCTGTCGATGCCGAATTGAAAACCGTCAAGCAGCAGTTGCAGGACATTTCCACGGAAAAGAATCGTGTGGGCAAGTCCATACCCAAACTCGCGGCGGACGAAAAACAGTCGGCGCTCGCACAGCTCTCGCAGCTCAAGCAGCAGGAGGTGGAATTCAACGAGCGGCTCGCGGTGCTCCAGCCTCAGTTCGATGAGCTGATGCAGCAGGTGCCTCAGCCGGCGGATGACGACGTGCCCCTGGGCAAGGACGATACGGAAAACATCGAGATTCGCAAGGAGGGCGAAGTCCCCCACTTCGATTTCGAGCTGAAGGACCACGTCCAGTTGGGCCTTGCCCTGGGCATTATCGATATCGAGCGCGGCGTCAAATTGGCCGGCAGCAGAAACTACTTCCTCAAGGGCGACGGCGCCCTGCTGCATTGGGCGGTCCTGCGTTTTGCGATGGACCTGATGGTCGGGCGGGGCTATGTCCCCATGTCGGTGCCCTTGCTGATGAAAGATGAAGCGATGCGCGGGACCGGCTACTACCCAGGCTCCGAGGAACAGACCTACCGCATGGAGAAAGACCAGCTCAACCTGGTCGGGACCGCCGAGGTGCCGCTGACGGCCTACCGCATGGGTGAGATACTCGACGCCCAAGAGCTGCCGCTCAAATATGTGGGCCTGTCGAGCTGCTTTCGGCGCGAAGCCGGCGCCGCGGGCAAGGACACCTACGGCCTCTATCGAATCCATCAATTCGATAAGGTCGAGCAGGTCGTCATCTGCGCCAACAGCGTCGAGCAGAGCAACAAGTACCACGAAGAGATTCTGGCCAACGCCGAGGCGGTCATGCGGGATCTGGGACTGCCTTACCGCGTTGTGAACGTCTGCTCGGGCGACCTGGGCCGAGGCCAAGCCAAGAAATACGATATCGAGGCGTGGATGCCCTCGCGCGGCAACTATTGCGAGACCCACAGCGCCAGCAAGTTCTACGAATTCCAGGCCCGGCGCATGAACCTTCGCTACAAGGACACGGACGCCAGGAAAAACCTGTTCTGCCACACGCTCAACAACACCGTCGTCGCGTCCCCTCGAATCCTGATACCCATTCTGGAGCTTTACCAGAATGCCGACGGCTCAGTGACCATTCCGCAGGTCCTTCGGCCTTACATGAATGGAAAGGAAAAAATCACTCAACCCTCGTAACCCAAAGGAGCCCGATCATGACCAAAGAAGAAGTCCTCGAATTCATAACGAAGAACCCCTGCTTTAGCCTGGCCACGATGGACGGCAATCAGCCGCGCACGCGCATGATGATGATATGCCGGGCCGATGAAAACGGGATCCTTTTCACCACCGGCAGGGACAAGGACGTCAACAAGCAATTGCAGGCCAATCCGGCGGTCGAGATGTGCTTTTTTGGCACCGAGGAAAATCGGCAGGTCAGAATTGAAGGCACGGTTGAGGCCGATGACGATCTGGAGCTGAAAAAACAGATCGTTGAAGCCTTCCCCTTCCTGAAACCCTGGATCGAAGCCCAGGGCTACGAGGTCATGGTCGCCTACCGCCTCAAGAACGGCAAGGCCACAACCTGGACGATGGAAACCGCCTTCGATCCCAAACAGTACATCCAGCTTTGAGCTTGTCGGTTCAGCGAAATAAGAGCATTGACGGCCCACGTGGCTCGGTTATAATGCGCATATTAGACGGTTAGTTTCGTTGAGCGATTGGCTTGGGCCTCACGCGGGACAGGATTTAACGAATGGCCGCGATTGCAGTTGAGTGGCATCGCGTCCTGCGGGTCTTTTTGATGGCGTAGCACTATGGATATCCTGAGTGTCAACAATGTCAGAAAGGAATTCGGCACGCTCGTGGCCGTCAATGACGTGAGCTTCTGCCTCGAACGGGGGCAGGTGCTCGGGCTGATCGGTCCCAACGGGGCGGGAAAGACCACCCTGCTGCGGATTTTGGCCACGGTACTGCGGCCGACGAGCGGCTCGGTACAGGTTCTCGGCCGCGACTCGGTCAAAGAATACCTCGACATCCGCAAGCACCTCGGGTTTCTGCCCGATTTCTTCAATCTCTACAACGACCTGACGCTGCGCGAGTGCCTGGAGTTCTTTGCCCGGGCGTACAAGGTGCGAAGAGCTCTGATCCCGGGGCGGGTCGCCGAAGTACTGAGGTACGTCGAGCTGGAGGACAAGCGCAACGATTTCATCCGCCACCTGTCTCGCGGCATGGTTCAGCGCATGGGCGTCGGCGTGCTGCTTGTGCATGACCCGGATATTTTTCTGCTGGACGAGCCGGCCAGCGGGTTGGACCCGAAAGCCCGGATTCAACTGCGCGCGGTCCTGAAAAAGCTCAGCGGCGAGGGCAAGACGGTCATCATCTCCTCGCATATTCTGACCGAGCTGTCGGGTTTCTGCTCCCACATCGCGCTGATGGACAAGGGCAGAATCATCCTGCACGGCGCCGTCGAAGAGATTCAGCGGGACGTCTTCGGCTCGCGAAGGATTTGCGTGGCCGTGCTGGACAATCGTGATGAGGCGGTTCGGCTGATCGGCGAATTCCCGAACGCCAAGGTCGAGCAGGTCCAGGACAATCAGATCATCGTCCAGATGGCGGCGGGCGAAGTGGAATTAGCCGCCCTGAATGCACACCTCGTCACAAAGGGCGTCAAGGTCTTCGGGTTCAGCGAGCAGAAGACGGACCTCGAAGATCTGTTCATGAGAATCTCAGGCGGCCAGATACAGGAATTTTCGATGGGGCAAGCACAGTGATACTGAATAACCCCCTTATCCGACGTTACCGTTACAGCCTGATGCGTCCCCGGCAGCTCTGGGTCTATGTCACCATCTACATTACGCTGATCGGCCTGCTGTTGTTTCTCAACTACGCCGCCTATAAGCACCCGGGACTGTCGTACATTTCTGTGGATTTCTACGGGAGCGTCTGCTATCAGCTTGTGATTTTGCAGGTGCTGCTCTTGTGCCTGTTGGGGGCCTACAATTCAGGTTCCGCCATCCGAGATGAGGTCACCGGCAAATCGTACGACTTCTTCCGGATGCTTCCTATTTCAGCCGCGAAGAAAGCTGTGGGGATTCTCGTGGGCAAGAACCTCGTCGTGCTATTGTTTGCGGCGATTAACTTTCTGCTGCTGGCCATCTTCGCCCGGCTTGGGCAAGTGAACATATCGGTCCTGCAGCAGACGGTTTTTGCTTTGATTTCGCTCGCCATTCTTGCTAATTCGGTTGCTCTGCTGGCTTCCATCAATCCGACGAGCCAGAGAAAAAAAGGCGGCGTGGCCACTTTAGTTGTTCTGATTCTCTTTGTAGGGCCGTTTCTGATTCGGGCCCTGGCGGCCGCGTGGCGCCTCAAGGAGCTTGGGGACATCAAGGCCAGGTTCTACACTGTCGAGCTTCCGGCCATTGTCCTTGTGGGCCTGGTCGCCCTGTATTTCAGCGTCTGGAGTATCATCGGCATATTGCGAAAATTCACGCGGGAGGACGAGCCGCTGTTCAGCCGGACCGGTGCTTACCTGTTCATGGTCGGCTATGAGGTTGTCCTTCTCGGATTGTTCTATACGCACTTGGGCCGGGCGGGAGTGATCGCAAGCTGGGTCAACTATTGCTATTGGGT
>DATKWR010000231.1:0-3417 GCA_035529475.1 Sedimentisphaerales bacterium
TTGTCGGCGTCTCGACATCGTTCACCTCGTCAATCCGCCAATAGTATGTGCCGGCTAAATCAAGGGAGGAGGCATAGCTGGGCGAGGTCACGGTTACAACAGGGGCTGTGCCGTCTATCACGGCCTGCTCGTCGGTGCTCAGATAGACATTGTGCCTGGCCGCCTCTCGTCCCGCTCTCCAGCTCAGCGTTGCATCCACGCCCACATCTGTTGCTCCGTAAGCCGGACTTGGCTCTCTTGCCAGAACTGGGATGCTGAAGAAACGCACTTCGCTCAGACCAAACTGCGGCAGCAACCCTCCCCAGTTGCTGTTGGCCGTGATCCTGACATACTTTGCTGCCGCACCGCCGAGGTCAATGGTGGTATTGGCGGCATAACCAGCCGAACCATGACCCTGGGCGAACTCATGAGTCGTGCCTAACGCAGTCCAGTTAGCCCCATCGGCCGAATACTCAATGGTCGCCTCCTTGACGCCGAAACCGATCGCAGGCTCAACAGTGGTATTATAGTTCCATACCACCATCTGATGCAGCTTATACACCTTGTCGAACTCGTACTGAATCCAGGTCGGCTGTGCCCCAGTCATATTGCTAAGCCACATATCCCCACTCTCTGCCGAGTGAAGATCGTCGTCATCCAGCCCCGAGCCATTGACGGTATTCTCCGGCCCCTCAGCCCCGCTGTTGAAGCTGGAAGCGGTGGGGGTGATACTCTGAGCGTCGATTGGATAGGCGAGAGGCTCGACCGTAAAGCTCCACACATCGCCCTTAAAGATGGTGGAGGTGGGTGGCGCATTGACTTCGTCGATGCGCCAATAATAAGTCTGGTCCAAATCGAGGCGGCCCGGAGGGTCATAGGTCGCAGCGGGTTGCCCCTGGCTGACCAGCGCGCCCCGCGGATCGGTTCTGCTCGCATTGCTAACATCGTCGAAAATGGTTCCAAAATACACATCATGTGTGGTGGCAAACTCGCCCGGGCTCCAGTTCAGGGCCGTCTCCCGGAGCACGTCGATGACCCCGTCAGTCGGCTGCGGGCTGGTCGCTATGTTCCTCGCAAGAGCTGTGACAACGACATTATCGATGAGCGTACGGCCATTCACCGAAGGTCTTGAAAACACCAGCCACAACGGGTCACCCACGGCATAACCGGTCCCCCCGGTTCCTGTCGATAGCCGTATGGACATCTCGAAGGCTTCGGTAACCCCGCCAGCGATGAACGGGTTGAGTTGCTCTGAAGCTGCGATCAGGACGGCTCCCACGACCGAAGTCAGCGGAAAGCCGGCAGCATCGCGTTTGACATCGACATCCGCGGCCAACTGCGCATTTCCGCCGGCAAACAACTCCACCGTCAAACCGACAGAATTATTACCGTTCTTTTGACCCAGTAGGAAGCTTATCTCGATATCCATGTTGTGTTCATAGGTGCCTATTTGCTGGTAAATCCACCGGCCGTTACCCAACTCGGACCAGTTGTCTCCATGGGCTTCTGGATAGCCCGCCGCAGCCCCATCCATCGTATAGGTGTAACTCACCGCATCCCACCATCCGTTGATGTCGGTGCTTTGTGTCCCAGGATCCAATGCCGGGTCCTCGAAGCTGGGATTGACCAGAGGCGGGTCCGTCAAGCCCCCCCGCACACCGGCCGCCATCAGGACCAGCACAAATCCAAAACAAGACAGACAAATCTGTCTTTTGCACATGATAAGCCTCCTTCAAGAAGTTAAATAGTGATTCTTGTGCTTTGGCCACAGGCCAAAGCCACCCACAAGGATTTCTACCTTCGCTGCACGGCGTCCATATACGCCTATAAGATTGTTCTGCAACGTGAAATTACCTCCTTCCTTTCGCCTTTCGATGCACAGTATCTATCTGTTGCTTGAAATGCAGAAAGTCCCGACTTGCCAAACACGAAGCTGCCGAAATTCAGTGCCCTGCACAATAGATCCTCCTAATATCGGCGGAAAACGAAGGAAGTTATGTTCGTAGGAGAGCCGGAATCCGCAGAAACCAAGCCGTACGGACACAATACCAGTCTATTTATAGCAGATCGTCTTACTTGCTGTCAACAAGAATATGCAGGGCAGTACATGATGGTGCTTGTCAGAGGGCAATTTAGTGGATTTTTGGCCAGAAAAAAGTTGCATATTTGCAGCCGTTAGTATAGAATATCGATTGTGAGAGGCTGCTTTTTTTGGGGCGCCGAACTATAACGCAAGCCAACGTGTTGGCACGTGGGAGATAGGTGATTATGGCTGGAATGTTCTATTCATTGCAGGAAGCGGCCGAAAAGCTCAACAAGACAGAGGAGGAACTCAAAGAGTTGGTCAAGGAGGGCAAGCTGCGTGAGTTCCGCGATGGTTCCAATCTGCTGTTCAAGGTCGATGAAGTCGAGGGATTGATGTCCGAAGCGGACGTTATGGGACTCGAAGAAGCTCCAGAGGCCGAAGCCCTTGAACCCGAAGCTCCTGAAGCTGAAGCGCCGGAGGCTGAGGCCCCGGAGATCGAGTTTGCGGAAGAGGAGATTCCTGGTCTGGAAGCGGAGTTGCCGGAATTCGAGGCGGAGGCGCCGGAGCTTGGCGAGGAAATGCCGGACTTTGAAGCGGAGTTGCCGGAGCTTGGAGAGGAGGAACTCTCGATGGCCGAGCCGATGGGAAGTGCGGAACCCGCGGCGGACACCGATGAAATCCTTCTGGCCCCGGAAACAGGCACTCCGGTTGTATCGAGCGACCTGACTGACGCAGACACCGCCCTGACCGGGCTGGGAACGAGCGTGCTTGGCGAGGCGGACCAGGACTACGAGGTCACGGACGATACCATGGCTGAGACCGCGATTCCGACGGGGACGGCCGGCACTACTTCACCCGAGGTGCCGCTGGAAGAGATCGAAGAAGATGTCAACCTGGATACCTTCGGCAGCGGATCCGGGCTGCTGGACCTTTCGCTGCAAGCGGACGACACATCGTTGGGCGGCATTCTGGATGAGATTTACACTTCCGAAGGCGAGGGCCAGGAGCCTGCCGAAGCTGAGGGCGATGAAGCGGCGGTCGCAGGCATTGAGCCGGAGCAGATGATTTCCGAGGACGAACTGGTTGCTCCGCAGCCGACCGCGGAAGCTATGACGCTGGCGGGACCTGTTATCGAGGCAGCCCCGGACGCGCAGAGTAACATGCTGGGCATGCTACTGTTTCTGCCGCTGGTGATCGAAATCTATGCGATAGTCGTGGCCTTTTCAGGTCGGCTCGAAGTCATGCCCTCAATTGTGTCGGCAGTCCAGAGCCTCATTTGGTATATCATGGGCGGGGCTGCTGTTTTGGCGCTGCTGGTGACTGGTGCGGCTTTCCTCCTGACCGGGGAACGCTCCGCTGCGCCTCCGAAAGAGAAGAAGGCAAAGAAGCCGAAACCGGTGAAACAGCCAAAG
>DATKWR010000232.1:0-3650 GCA_035529475.1 Sedimentisphaerales bacterium
GTCCCTGATGAGGGCTTGAAGGCGCCGGCGCTCGACCGGCGAGACGGTGATGGAAATCCCGGCGCGCATGCGCCAGACTCGCACGCGCAAACACCGGAGGGAATCCCACAAGGGATTCAATCGTTAGATTTTGACCACTAGCTACAAGCGCACTTTGATCCGACAGACGGCAAAGCTATTTGTCCCCCTACGGGCGTGACCAGAGACGACTTTTTCGACATCATCGTTCGTAACTCATCAGAGCTTCAAACAATGGATGCCGTCGCAGTCGTCGAGTCTATTTTGCGCCAAGCTTATCACTGCAACTAAGCTGGGTCGCACACCTCTGCGGTTCATTCCCTGTTCCAGTGGTGGTCGAGATAGAGCGGCATGCGCCAGTCTCGTCTGCTCCTGAAGTTTTGCTGAACGTCTCCTGATGCGTCCTCGCCGCTATCAAACGAGGGAAGCACAGGCTAGAGTCGCCCCACTAGGTTGGTTTGCACTCGGCCTCGGGATGACACTTTCTGTCATAAGCTGGGTGTCGAGCGCCGGACAAGAACTCAACGCCCAGCTTTTGAGATTACCAAGGAATCCACAACAATAGACGCGTTTCCATAAGTTTTCTTCCGGTGTTATCCGAAAAGAAGAGCCCCACCATCTTAGTGGCCAACTCCAATGAACGAAATTTGCTGACCGCTTTGGCTTACGATATCAAGACGACGCTTCGCAGGCTCATGACTTTTGGGTTGGTCGGTGTGATTGGAACTGCCGCCCATTACCTCGCACTCGTTCTGCTTGTCGAACTGACAGGTATGGACCCTGTAACCGCAACCAGCGTCGGGTTCGTCATCGGCGCGCTTGTCAATTATGTACTCAACCGCCGATACACCTTTCGGAGTTCCAAGGCTCACCTAGATGCTGGTCCTAAGTTCTTCCTCATAGCGATTGTAACCGGAACCCTCAACTCGCTGCTGGTCTATGCAGGTGTCAGCCTCTTGGGCGCCAATTATCTGGTGGTCCAGATCGGAGCCACCCTCATCGTGTTCCTCTTCAACTTTGCCCTTAACAGCTTGTGGACCTTCCAAGAGGCCCATGCCGCATGAAAACTGTTGCCCCGCATCCGCTACTAACCGTGGTCGTCCCCATCTACAACGAAGAATCCGTCCTTGCAGAGTTTCACCGTCGGCTCACCGCGGTGCTCGAGGGTATCGATGGGACTTGCGAAGTCGTGTACGTCAACGACGGCAGCCGCGACGGCACCGCGGCGTTACTCGGGCGACTCCACCGGGACGACCCTCAGGTGGCCGTGGTGAACCTTAGTCGTAACTTCGGTAAGGAGATCGCCATGACTGCCGGCCTAGATCACGCCCGGGGAGAGGCCGTGGTGGTGATCGACTCCGACCTGCAAGACCCGCCAGAACTGATTCCCGAGTTGATGGTGCGTTGGCGGGAAGGCTTCGACATCGTCTACGCTACTCGCGCGTCACGTGCCGGCGAGACCTTCCTCAAGAAACACACGGCCCACCTATTCTATTGGACGATGAAGCAAATCTCCGGGATCCAGATCCCGCCGGATACAGGCGACTTCCGCCTGCTGAGCCGCCGGGCGGTAGACGCGCTGTGCCAGTTGCGCGAACGCCACCGTTTTATGAAGGGTTTGTTCGCCTGGATCGGTTACCCCCAGACATCTGTTCAGTATCACCGCGATCCGCGCTTCGCGGGTGAAACCAAGTTCAAGTACTGGACGCTGTGGAACTTCGCCATCGAGGGGCTAACATCCTTCACGACTGGGCCCCTCAAGATAGCTAGCTATCTGGGGCTTACATCGGCGGCAGCGGCTCTTCTTTACGCTATCTGGATCGTCTACAAGACCTTACGCTTCGGAGATCCCGTGGCGGGCTATCCATCCGTGATGGCCGCAATTCTTTTCTTCGGCGGTATGCAGCTGGCCACACTCGGAATCATCGGCGAGTATCTCGGGCGTGTGTTCAACGAAACCAAGCATCGGCCTTTATATATAGTTGAGGCCTATCAGGCCCCCGGCCAGGAACCTTCACCCTTACCGATTGATTCGAGAACTGACCGTGCGTAGCCAACCTGCGTCCATAGACTGGACAAAACCGGTCGTGGCCATAATGCTGGTCGGACACGCGATGCTGATGCTGATCGCGATCGTCTGGTGGGTACTTAATCTCGAAACGCTGCCGGACTACGGGGACAGCCGTCAATATCTTAGGCTTGCCGAGTCGCTACGCGTCGATGATTTCCGCACGCTATTCTATCCGTTGATCCTGCGTGGTCTCAAGACAGCTGCCATGTTCTGTGGCTGTCGCGTCGAGTTACTTGCGTATTTGGTTCAGACGGTCCTGGCGCTGACCAGTATAGCCTACCTCGGCCGCGCCCTGTGGGATTTGACTGCTGAGACGGAGAAATTCAGCCAGTTGAAGCGGGTCTCAGCGTTACGTCGGCAGGCGGTGATCGGCGCATTCGCGATGCTGGTATTCTCCCGACCACTGATCAACCACTTCGCGTTAAGCGTCATGACCGACTCGCTGGCAGCGTCGTTCACCACCGCCGGGCTAGCAGCTCTAATTCGCGTCTCCACGCTCGGTGACACTCGTCTGCGGACAGTCGTCATTGGGTGCCTCGCGATCGCGGCCGCGGGTTTTATGAGAGCCGAGAAAGTGTACGTCATGGGCCTGACCATAGTTCTCGCCCTGGCGGCAGCGTGGTGGCTGGCCCGATCGACAATGTCGTCACACCGGGGGAGAGTGCTCGCCTATCTCACCTTGCTTCTGCTGATCCCCGGAATCGCGGTTACGGCCATCAACAGAGCCACACAAATCCCCGGCTATTATGGCTGGCCTCCCGTCACCACCGATGTTCGCCTATTCGTCCGGGCTGTCTGGCCCCGGCTTACCCAACTCAGGCCACTCCTCTCGCAGAAGTTTCGGGCCGTAGTCTCGGAGAAAGACGCTAAGGCTTTCGACCACAACTACAATGAGTACCTGCGTCTGGTGCCGTTACTTCAGCAACATGCCGGAGGCACAAACGTACTCGTCAATGAGGCCTCGTGGGTGGCGATTCGACACCACGGGCGAGAGATCGCGAGCACAACCGCTATGGACGCGCTGCGGTACGCGGTGCCGCTAATCGCCTACCCCGCCGACATCCATTATGGGTCTGGAAAACGTGCCAGCAATTGGACCCACACGAGAATGCGAGCAGCTACGCCTCTCCTCACAGACGCCTACCTCTGGGCGGCAACTGGACTACTGTTTATAATCCAAATTCCTGTTGTGCTGACACTGCTCATCCAACTTGGGGGATCATGGAACCAGCGAGTAATGGTCGCGGTCGGCTTGTTGCTTGCGGTGTCAATCATCAACGCAATTCTCTACGCTGCGGGCAACGGTCTGCAGAACGTGCGATACGCGCTTCCAGCCGTTTATCTCGTATTTGCCGCCATTGTCTGGGGAAACTTTGTGTGGCTCGCTGCTCGATGTACCGACGGGCGGACGAACCGGGCGCGTCGCGCTTCGGACCCGACGCGGAGTGGGTCGACGAGATCAACTACGCTGTCGATCCGGGACGGGCGGACGCCTTTTACGCCGCGATCCGCCGCTACTGGCGGGATCTTCCCAATGGCACTTTGGCCCCTGACTATGCGG
>DATKWR010000233.1:0-3196 GCA_035529475.1 Sedimentisphaerales bacterium
GCGGCGGAAGCCGGAGCGACGGTGCTGCTGTCCTCGCACGACCTGAGCGAAGTGGCCGCCGTGTGCGGCCGGGCCGCGATACTCCGCGAAGGCCGGCTCATCGAGCTGGCTCCGATCTCCGAGATCATCCGCAAGGGCGAGAGACATTTGCGGGTCTGGTTCCTCAAGGGGGCCGAAGTCCCCGACCCGCCCGTCGATGTCCCGGCGGGGGTCCGCGTGATTCGCCAGGACGCGGTCTCGCTGCACCTCGCCTACCACGGCGCCGCCGATGCCGCGCTCAAGTGGCTGGCGCGCTTTCCGGTGGATCGCATCGCCACGCCCGAGACGTCGTTGGAGGACGCCTTCATTCAATACTACCGCCGGGAGGACGCCCATGAAGGCTGACCATTGCGTTCGGTTTCCCCTGCCCCTGCTGAAGTTCTGGACGCTTCGCACCCTGCCGATCTGGGGCCTGATGGCAGTGATCATCTTCCTTTTTCAGATTGTGATGTGTGGCATCGTGCACGACAACGAAAGTGTAAAAACGTTCCTTCAGTTTCTGGATGTGCTCCCATCATTCATCAAGACGCTCCTGGGCGGCGAATCGTTGCACGCCGGCAACATTTCGGGCCTGATAGCGATTGGCTATCACCATCCTCTGGTCCTGACCTTGTACATGCTCTTCGCCGTGGGGGTCCCGACCGGCCTGCTCGCCGGCGAGGTGCAACGAGGGACGATGGAGCTGATTCTCAGCCGCGCTGCCACGAAGACACACGTCTATATCTGCGCGGGACTCATCACCGTGACGGGCATGTTCGCTCTGGTACTGGTGATGTTCCTGGGAACCGTGGCCGCCACCAGCCTGTATGAATTCGGCCAGACGGTGCCGCTGCATCCCTTCTTCAAGAGAGCGTTTGTCGGGGGCCTGCTTGCCAGTGCGGCCGGCGGAATCGCCCTGTTAGCCGCCGCCTGCTTTCAGCGGGGCACCGCCGTGACGGTGACGGTCGCCTATCTGGTTGCGAACTATTTTGTCTCGATTGTCGCCGAGTGGTGGCCTCGAATGAAATTTCTCAAGCCGACCACTATCTTCCATTATGTTGAGGGCCCGGAGATGTTGCATGAGTCCGCGTGGCCCGTCGCAGACATGGGTGTGCTCGTATCAATCCTTGTGGTCTCGACGGTGCTGGGCGGTCTGATATGGTCGCGGCGGGACCTGCCGCTCTGAATTTCCTCATCATCAAACACGGTGCATCGACTTAGCGAGGTGGAAATGTTCGTCAGCAAAAGAAAGCTGAGAATCCGGCTCCGGTATATCGTTCCGGCCGTTTTTTTTCCGGTCCTTCTGGGCGGCTGCGGCACCACGGCGCATCTGGTCGATATGTCTTATATGCGCGATTATCAGTTTGCGCCGCTGGAGGGGCCCGATCCTTCTCTGGACGGCCCCCACACCTACCGGACCTGTTTCTACGGAAGCGGTACCGACAAGCACCGCAAGGAATACGGCCCGGATGTTGATTTAAAAACCGACCCCGTCAACGCCGAGGCATTCATGGACCCCTTCGGCAAGCTCAAGCGTTACTGGGGATTCGACCGCGAGACCCTGCCGCTCAACGGGCGGGTATGGTTTCCCGACGGCGACGGGCCATTCCCGCTGGTGCTGATCCTGCACGGCAACCACGCCATGAAACGCTTTTCCGATCCGGGTTACGAATACTTAGGGACGCTGCTGGCCGGCCGGGGGTTCGTCACGGTCTCGGTCGATGAAAATTTTCTGAATCAGCATTTCGCCGGCGAAAACGATGCGCGGGCTTTTGTTCTGCTGGAGCATCTGGAGCTCTGGAAGCGATGGAACCGGACGCAGGGACACGCGTTCGAAGGAAAGGTCGATATGGACCGCATCGCGCTGATTGGCCATTCCCGCGGCGGTGAATCCGTCGCGCACGCCGCCGCGTTCAACCGGCTCGAACGCTATCCCGACGACGCGATGGTTACGTTCGACTACAATTTCGCCATCCGGTCGGTCATCGCCATTGCCCCGGTCGATGAACAGTACAAGCCCGCGGGGCATCGCACCACCTTGCAGGACGTCAACTACTTAGTCATTCACGGGGGGCACGACGCCGACGTCAGGTCGTTCACGGGCCTTCGCCAGTACAACCGGGCGTACTTCACGGGCGGGCCTTTCTGCTTCAAATCCGCGATCTACATCTATCAGGCCAACCACAGCCGGTTCAACTCCACGTGGGGCAATTGCGACGCTCTGCCGCCGGCGGCCTGGGTCATCAACGACAAGCCCGTCATGGACCCCGCCAAGCAGCGCCACGCCACTCAGGTCCTGGTCTCGGCGTTTCTGGAAGCCACCCTCCACGACGCGAATGAGTACCTGCCCGTCTTTATAGACGTGCGCAACGCCGGGACCTGGCTGCCCGAGGATATTTACGTCAGCCAGTACCAGGATTCGACCTTCCAAGTCATAGCCGATTTCGAGGAGGATTTCGATGTCACCACCGCCACGATTCCCGGCGTCCAGCTCGTAGGTGAGGATCTTGTCACCTGGAAGGAAGCATGCATCCCCCACCGCGCCGCCGAGGACTCCACGCAGGAAAACTCGACGGTGGTTCTGGAATGGGACAACCAGCAGCTTGCCGAATCCGAGCCGGGCCAGGTCGGGTCTTATACGATCACGCTGAGCCGCGAGGCCGTCTCGGATTTGCAGCTCGATCCGAATGTGAATCTCGCCCTGTCGGTCGCGTCCGAGGACCTGTACTTGGGCGAACCGCTCGATCTGACCATCGAGCTGACCGACGAGGATGGAGATTCCAGCGAGGTGCCGCTCAGCGCCGTCGGGCTGATTCCTCCGGCCCTGACCATCAGGCTGCTGAAGTGGCAGTGGCTGGAGAAAACGCTCAACGATGAACCCGCCGAACGCATCCTCCAGACCTACGAGATTCCCATGTCGCTTTTCATCGAAGCTAACGCCTCGTTCGAGCCGGCCAGGCTCCAGACCATTCGCTTGCTGTTCAACCGCAGCGAAAGAGGCGCCATTATCCTCGACGATATCGGTATCTCACGCTGACGCGTAACCTCGTCAAAAACCTTTGCCACAGATTTCACAGATTACACGGTGATACACGTAGGGTGCGATGAATCGCACCATTTCGACCAAGGAACAATAAGTAAGGCGTCCCCCGATTTCCCCGATTTCCCACAGCCTTAA
>DATKWR010000234.1:0-6267 GCA_035529475.1 Sedimentisphaerales bacterium
TCATAATTGAGCATCAAGAGGTTCATTTTTGCGAGATCTGTCAGTTTCCTCTCTTGTTTGCGATCACGTAGAGATTCGTTTGTAACACAAGCGGCAGCCTGCGGAAATCCACGTGCCGGAGCACGCAACCGATGGGACCGAGCTTCTGCAATTTCCTGAGCGTAAACTCATTCATCGGATTCATTTTAACAAAGCGCGTCTGGAATCCGTGTCGGGCCAGCCTCCGTCTCAATTGGCCGGGTGAATGAAGCGAAGGGTGGTACCGCCGCCACTGCAGCGACCTAGTCCACAGCGTCTCATAGAGGGCGTTGCTGTACTTGTTCGGCGTCTGAAAGAGATAATAACCCCCGGGGCGCAGCACGCGCGCGACTTCGCTTATGTGCCTGTCTATGCCGGCAATATGCTCGAACAAATCGAAGCTCAGCACAGCGTCGAACGATTCATCGTCGTAGGGCAGTGTCTCGGCCGCCTGCACTTCCAGACGAATATCGCCGTACTTCTTACGGCCATATTCGATTGCTTCGCCCGATATATCAATCCCCGTAACATCATGACCCTTGCCGCTCAGCTCATAGACCACGCTGCCGATGCCGCAACCGATCTCCAGAATTCTGTCGCTGGGTTTGAGCAAGTCCGTCAGGGCGAGAAACTCCAGGTTCGTTTGAAAGTTGCCTCGTTCTTCTTTGCCCGCCCGCAGTTCCTTGCGCCAGCCTTCGTCGTAGAGCTGCTGTTGCTTTTTGAGATCCTCGTCCATGAGCCTGGTTTCACGTCTCTATCTACGCTGAAAAAGAACGTGGTCTCCGAACGTGCGAACGACAACGTAGTTCTTCATCACGTAGTCTCGCAACGGCTTCATCGCCTCGAAACGCTTCGCCTCGTCGGCGTCCGCGATCTTCTCAAGGAGCATTTTGGCGTACAGCGCCTCGTACTGGCTGACAACCTGTTCCTGCACGGGCAGGAATCCTTTCTGTGTTCGAGGCCACAACTCCAGCGGGGGTCGGTCCCACGGGAAGTGATTCTTGTACGTATCGACAAGGAACTTGGGAGGATGCTTCTCGAATGAACTGAGCAGCTCAGCGACTCTCTCCGAGAGTTCCTGGGGCGAGAGCGTGTGCATTGTCCCCTCGAACGCCTTCGGCGCCGGGCTCATTCTTTGGGCTTGCACGTAGATGCCCGGGAACCAGCCCCAGACGTAGATCAAGTCGTCCGGCGTCGAACTATCACGGATGTATTTTGACAAATCTTCCCAGGGACCTCTGTTCTGACCCAGATAGGCTTCTTTGAGTTTCTGTGCATAGCCCCTTTGTCGTTCGGGAAGCCCCGTTGTCCGACTGCGATAGACCGCGCCGGAATGCGGACTTTTCGCCACCCCGCCGAATATGGGCCAAGCCATGATCATCATCACTAACAGGCCAAGTGCGCCAATGGCAACCCACTTCGGCCTGGAGGCGGCGGTCTTTGCTCTGTCATAATAGACGGCTATCAGATACCCGCCCAGCATTGCGGCCGAGGCATTCAACGGCAGGTAATACTGCTCGTAGGAGCGCGGGCTGATCCACACAAAAGCCATATCCAACAGCCACCAGGCGGCAAAGAGCAGGACGAATCTATCATAGCTTCTCTTCCCATCGTCCTTTGATTTTCTGAGCTTGCTTGAGATCAGCTTGATGAGCCTGATAATGACCGCTCCGGCGGCAAGAGCAACGGGCAGTATCAACACCCCATACCACCGGAAAACCCGAAGTTTAGCCTGTCTTACCTGTTCCGGGGTCATGATCCGCCAGCTATCGCGAACGTAGGCCGGCATGAACTTCATCAAAAGCCCCTGTTTGTCGGTCGCATTCTGAACCTTGTTGTCATCGGTATCGGCCTTGGCCGGCAGAGGCTCCTCGGCGGGTTGCGGACTCTGGAGCGCGGTAACAATCGGCTTGTACAGGAAACAATATGGGTAATAGTCAATCGGCGCTCCCGATGAAGCCAGCCATAAGCATATCGGAGCGACCACGAGGATGGCTCCGGCCAACAGCAACGCAATGGCAGTGCCGGTTTTCTTCCACGTGCTGTGCTTGAGCAGGGGCTGCAATACCACGAACAAGCCGACCGCTCCAAGCGCGGAAACTCCGGTTTCTTTGAACATCGGGGCGAAAACCAAAGACGCCCCCGCTAACACTGCCCACCACCATCTGCCCGACAACTGATACTGCACGAAACAACATATCCCCAGCACCATAAACGCGATCATGTGCTGTTCTTTCACGTTGCCGAACTTCGCGATAAGCGGGGCCGAGAGATACGCGGAGGCAACAATCACCCCCACGGCGGCCGACGGTGTCCCGAACAATTTTCGCATCGTGACAAACATGAGCACCAATGCGGCGGCCTGGAGAATGGCCTGAATCAGCTTGGAACCGGTTTCGTTGAATCCGGACAGGGACACGCCGAGAATATTGACCAGCAGGGTTCCCATTTGGGCGCTGGGCTTATCGTCCACGCCGATTCTGGCGCCATCGATTGCCCGCTGGGCCGAATAGACGTAGCCGCCGCTGTCGAATGGATCGGGCGAATTGAACTCAATATACTTGCCCATGGCAAACGGAATTGCGGCGAGAAGTGTAATGACCGCATAAATCAGAAAACGTTTCTGAGTTTCAGGCTTAAAAGGCAGCATCGGCTTGTGTGTCTGGTCTTGCTGTGTGTCGGGGCGTTTGCGTTTTCGTATGGGTTTGCTCACTTGCCGTCCCCCTCCTGATTCGACGCTTCGAGGATTTCTTTGACAACGTAGGTTGGGCGGTTCTGCGACTCGTGGTAGGTCCTGACCAGCAGTTCGGCGAGTAACCCCATCAGGATGAACTGAATTGTCGCGATGATGAACACCGCCGTCAGAATCAGCAGCGGGTTCCCGCTCATGTCCGTTCTGAAATAGACCTTCTGATAGATTACGGTCAGTGCCAGAATAGCCGCCCCGAGTCCACTGAGTAATCCGAGGCCGCCAAAGACATAGATGGGTTTGGTGGAGAATGAGCCGAGGAAATTGACGGTGATCAAGTCCAGAAGAACCTTCCAGGTGCGCGCCAGGCCATATTTTCCTGCGCCGGCGGTTCTGGGCCTGTGATTGACGACCATCTCTGCGATTTTGGCCCCGCTCCAACTTGCCAGCGCCGGGATGAAGCGGTGCATCTCGCCGTACAAGCGTGTCTCGGCCAGGACCTCTCGGCGGTACACCTTGAGCGTGCAGCCATAGTCGTGGAGCTTGACGCCGGTAATCGTCGAGATCAGCCAGTTGGCCATCTTGGAAGGCAGCCTTCTGGTCAAGGCGGCATCGTATCTGGTCTTTCTCCAGCCGCTGACAACGTCGAATCCTTCGTCGAGCTTGGCGACCATTTTGGGGATGTCCGCCGGGTCATTCTGCAGGTCGGCGTCCATCGCCACGATGACCTCTCCCCTGGCGTAGGTAAAGCCGGCGCTGAGGGCCGCGGTCTGGCCGAAGTTCTTACGGAATCGAATCACGCGGATTTTGGGATCCGCTTTTTGCAGGTCCGCCAGTCTGGCGAAGCTGTTGTCACGGCTGCCATCGTCGATGAATATGACCTCGTAGCTATGCCGCTGACCCAGCGCCTGCGAGATCTGCTCGTAGAGCGGACCGATATTGTCCTGCTCATCCAGCAACGGCACGACAACCGACAGTTCGGGACCCTGTTTGTCCATACTTAACGTCCTATACTATCACGGACTATGGTAATAGTTAAGATATCGGCTGTAAAGCCGGACATGAGTAGTCAAAATCGCCCCAGACCCGTTGAGCGGGCACAATTTGCTTGAATCTGCCCGGTTCTTTTGATATTCTTCCGGCCTATGAAAAAATCGATCTCGAACAATACGATTACGGCCCCGAAAGGGTTCCTGGCTGCCGGCGTCCACTGTGGCGTCAAGAAGTCGGGCAAATTCGACCTGGGGCTGCTCGTCTGTCCCACCGGTGCAAGGGCGGCCGCGGTTTTTACGACTAACAAGATCGTCTCGGCCGCCGTAACAATTTGCAAAAGACATGTCAAGAGCCCCCGGGTCTCGGCGGTCGTCGTCAACTCCGGCAACGCCAATGCCTGCACGGGCCGGCTGGGACTGGATAACGCCATCGGGATGTGTGCCGCAGCAGCGTCAGGCGTGGCGCGTCAAGCGGCGAGGGGCGCTAACTGCGAGGCCCGGAATGTTCTGGTCGCCTCGACGGGCATCATTGGACATCAACTGCCGGTCCGGAAAATCATCACGGGCATTTCAGTTGCGTCGGCGAAGCTCTCGACGTCGCCTAACGCAGGGCTTGATTTTGCGAACGCCATAATGACCACCGACACCAGGCCGAAGCAGGCCGTCCGCCGACTCGGAATTTCCGGCCCGACGGTGACTATCGCCGGCGCGGTCAAAGGGGCCGGCATGATCGCCCCCAATATGGCGACGACGCTTTGCTTTATAACAACAGACGCCGCGATCAGCAAACCTCTGCTGGCAGGCGCTCTGAAGACCGCGATAGATGATTCATTGAACAGGCTGACGGTCGATGGGCATCAAAGTACGAACGATACGGCGATTGTTCTGGCTTCGGGCCTTGCGGGCAATCGGCCGATGGTAAGCCAGTGCCCGTTGTACAAGCAATTCGTTGATGCGCTGAGCGTATTGTGCCAGGACCTGGCCGGGCAAATGGCGCTGGACGCGGAGGGGGCGACGCGGATGTTCAAAGTGGTGGTCACAGGGGCCGCCACTAAGGCCGACGCCGCCAAAGCCTGCCGGGCCGTCGCGGACTATCCGCTGGTCAAATGCGCCATACACGGCGGCGACCCTAACTGGGGCAGGATTATATGTGCGGTCGGCTCCGTGCGTGTGAAGCTGGATCCCGCGAAGCTGTCCTGCAAAATCGGCAGGATAACGGTTTTCAAGAACGGGGCCCCTGTAAGGTTCGACCCGAAGGAGGCGAGCAGGATCATCTCCCAGTCCAGGCACACAATAACCGTGAATCTGGGCGCGGGCAGCGCCGGTGACTTCTGCTACGGCTGCGATTTAAGCGCCGAGTACGTCAGCATCAACGCGGACTATCATACGTGAGATACCGTAAGATTAGGAATTGAGAATGCAAAAGGTTGAATCCTCAATTCTCGATTCCAATCTCAGGTTCTGTTTGACCTTGTCCGTGTGTCCTCTTTCCGGTATAATCTATTGATTGTGCTTTCGGGGTGTAGCTCAGCTTGGCTAGAGCGCCTGCTTTGGGAGCAGGAGGCCGCTGGTTCGAATCCAGTCACCCCGATTCTTGTAAGTGATGAATATATAAATACTTACCCTTCTTTGCCATTGCTAATCGTTCCTCAAATTCAAGGCCAAATTGGCCCCATACGTCAGTGATACGTCAGTTTGTTCTGCCGGCAGGGCATTTTCCAAGAGCCGCTGCACCGATTCCGCCGCCTTCCTCTCGTGGTCTCGATCCACGGCAAGGTAAAATTCCGCCGTGGTTGTAATGGAGGAATGACCCATAAGCTCCTTGACTACGTTCATCGGCAGGTAGTCGGCCCAATTCTGGCCGGCACATTTCCTGAGCGTGTGCACAGTCAGCTTGCCGATGGACTTTATGCCTGCTCTTTTTATATGAACCTTGAAGTTACGCAGAACATGATTGACGATATAGCGATTCCTCCAGGACAATCCGGCCTTGTGAATCTCCTGCCAGTGGGCTTTCACCCGCTCGAATCGATCTGCCGTCAAGAGCACAAACGGTACGCCCTCTGGAGCTTCGGCCTGCCATCGTGTGAGCAGGTCGATGGCATGCTGCGGCAGAGGGATGCGTCGCTGCTCATAGTCCTTGATCGAGAAGGGGGGTATATCTGCCGTCGCCTCACGATTCATCACGAAGAGCAGGTTTTCCTGGAAGTCCAGGCCGTCCCACGTCAAATTAAACGCCTCATGCAACCGCAGGCCGGCCGTGTAGAAAAGGGCATAAGCCACTTTCTCTCTGAGGCTCGCAGCCGCTTCAAGCAGGGCATGATATTCGTCCGGCTTCATTCTGTACCACCGCTTCGTTGCCAGTCGCTTCGAGCGCAGAGCCTTTGCCTTGAACGGATTTGTTCCGATGTAACCAGATTCGACGGCCGCACCGAAAATCGTCTTGCAATGCCGCTTCAACTGCTCGCGTGTCCAATCGGACAGCTTATTGCCTTTACACCAGGGGCCAATAGCCTTTTGGGCAAGGATAAAATCATGTGCCTGCTCCACTGAAATATCTTTCAACAG
>DATKWR010000235.1:0-9359 GCA_035529475.1 Sedimentisphaerales bacterium
TCAATCGAATTTACGAACCTGCTCGAACCAATGGGCGTTGACCGATAAAAGCCGGTTCTATGACATCTTGTCGTCTTTGGGCCGTTCTGCAGGGTTCACAGCAGTCGAGACTAACCAGTCTGTGAGCTTTTTGAGCTTTGCTTCGTTAACCCGCGCTTCCCTTATGCAAAGGCAATACGTTCTACCAGAGGGTACGAGCGCATTGTGAAAGGCAGTCAGTTTGCCTGAACGAATCTCGCGCATGGCGAGAAAGTCGGGAACGAGTGCCACGCCTTGTCCCGCCTTGGCCAACTCGAGTGCAAGAAAATAATGACTGCAAAGCCGAAATGAACCTTCCTGAATGTCGGCGAGCCTGATGCCGGTCATCTGGGAAAAGTCTGTCCAGTCCTCGCCTATATGGTTGCGTTCCACATCGGTGGTGATCAATCGATGCTTTGTTGCTCCTTCTGCCCGCGAGCTTGAAGCAGGCGCCTCGACTGCTATCAGGACTTCATCCTTTAGGGGAATCGTAGAGTAGCCTGCCTTCAAAACATCTGCCACGATGTAGGCATCAGCAACTATATTAGTATAAAGGGGATTCTGGGCATAAAGGCGAAGTTCAAGATCGATTTCAGGATAGGAACGGTAGAAATCTTCAAGTCTTTCGGTTAGCCACCCAGGGCCAAAAGTGCTGCAGACTGCAAGCTGTAAACTTTGCTGCCCATCGCCAACGAGTTCTTTGACTAGCTCTTCTAAATCTCCAAAGACAGCCGACAGTCTCTTGCCCAGCTTTTCTCCTGCCGGCGTCAGTGCGATGCCCCGTCCGGATTTCACCACCAACTGTTGGCCGATTGCTTCCGAAAAGCGGCGGATCTGGTGGCTGACCGCACTTTGCGTGACGCCAAGGTCGTCCGCTGCCAGCTTCACTGAGCGCAAGCGGGCCACCGCCTCAAAGTATTGTAGGCTGCGCAAGACGTTCGGATCTTTCTTTTCCAAAGCCATTTCCTTCTAGCGTCACTCTACATTCAAGCTTCGCTGATAAGGTCAATTTCCTGCCAGCCCGCGAACTCAAACGACTGGCAAACCGAGCACGCGGTCTGGGGATTGGGGAGCAGCCCGAAAAAATGATCTTCGAAAGATGAATTAAGTTGATTTTAGATGATATTCAGTCAAGTATCAAATCTAATGTTCACGGGCATTGACGGTCTGATCGGGACCGTAAGCAAAAGCAATGGCACCTGGCTTTCTCGGTGCTGTTTGAAGGAACTGAAAAAATGGCAGACGACAAGACGAAGCGCGGTGCAAGTGACCGAAAGAAGGTCAACAAGAACGAGGGATATGAGGTTCGATATTTTGCCAAGAAGCACGGCATCACCGTTGAGCAGGCCAAGGCACTAATCGAAAAGCATGGCAATGATCGCGCCACACTCAACAAGGCAGCCGAAAAGCTCATCAAGGGTTGATATTGATACCCTTGGGCAGACTTCCAGCGACCTCATGCGGCCTTTGCGTGGCGGGCGCGAAGGCGGCGCAACTGAGATGTGCTCGATGCTGACAGTTTTTCAATTCAGTCGGCGACGTTCTCGGGATGGAACGCGAGTATGGATCATCGGTCGCCAAGGGTTGCTCATCATCGAACCCATGTCTTTCGTCGTGTTCAGGTTCGCCAGCCAATAACTACAGAGGAGCTATAAGGATGAGCATCATCTGGACCATCATCATCGGGTTTGTGGTTGGCATCATCGCCAAGTTCATCATGCCGGGACGCAACGAACCGTCCGGCTTCGTGCTGACAACGATCCTTGGCATCATCGGTGCATTCGTCGCGTCCTATGTCGGACAGGCTCTGGGCTTCTATGGCGCCAATGAAGGTGCGGGGTTTGTTGGAGCTGTCATCGGCGCGATTGCCGTACTGGCAGTTTGGGGCATGTTCGCCAGACGCGGATGACCACAAGAAAACAGCACAAGGTCAAAGAACAGACCAATAGCCACCAGGAGTTGGAACAAATGGCCAGACGACCGACCAAAAATACGATGCCGTCCTGGGGAGCGCTGCTCGGCATGCTCGCCATAGCCGGGTACCAGAACCGGGACAAGCTCATGGAGCTTTTGAACAAGGCGAAGACCGGACTGGACGCTGGTGTCGGCGAAGAGAACAAGGACCGAATGAAGGAGATGGCGGACCAGATCGGTCAGCGCGAGGCACCGGACGTCATTACCGATGCCGTGAAGGGCGTCGTCGAAGGGATGAGGAAATCGAGCCTTGGGCCAATCGTCGACAGCTGGGTCGGCAAGGGCCCGAACGAGCCGGTGCACGGTCAGAAACTTCAGCAGGCCGTTGGGCAAGACCTGATCGACGAGCTGGCGCGGCGGACAGGATTATCAAAATCCGAACTGCTCAAACGGCTTGCCACGGATGTGCCTCGACTGGTTGACGACATGACCCCGCACGGTAGGTGGCCTAGCTGAGTTGAATCAGATGCTAGCAAACATCCTGTGAAACTTAGTTTCATATAGTTCTGACTGGAGATCCGACATGGACCTGACTTCCCTTCTCATACAGGCAATAGGCGGTGCTATTGGTGGAGCTGGTGGCGGCAAAGCCGTCAAGCCGGCGGACCTTGGCCCACTTGGCAACATACTCGCCGGCGCGCTTGGTGGTGCCGGCGGTGCTATCGCAACGGGCGGTGGCGGCATCCTGGGAAGCCTGCTCGGTACAGCCGCAAACAGCGGCGTGGACTTCGGTGCGCTTGCCGGCCAACTCGTTGGAGGTGGTCTGATGGGACTGATCGTGCAGATTGTCGTCGGCATGATCGTCAACAAGCTCAAGGGCTGAGCAGGCACAATTCTGGTTTACGGGATATGCCGCGCTAGCAGTTTGAGTGCCTAGAATGGAAGGAAAGAACGAATGACAAAGATCAACCGGCGTACACTTGGTGGCCTTGGCCTGTCAGTCATTGCTGCGGGGTTGGTGTTAACCCCGGCAGCATTTGGCGCAATGACCGCCGGCCGGCAGGTCGACTCGCCTGAGAACATGGAGCCGGGCGACTTCACCTGGCACCCTGAACGCTCGTCCGACGGACCGGTGGCGGTCATCGTGTCGATCGACGAACAGCAGGTGCACGTCTATCGCAACGGCGTGCGCATCGCCGTGTCCACTTGCTCCACCGGCAAGCAGGGGCACGAAACGCCCACCGGCGTGTTCACCATCCTGCAGAAGGACAAGCACCACCGCTCTTCGACTTACAACAACGCGCCAATGCCGAACATGAACCGGCTGACGTGGAAGGGCATCGCGCTGCATGCGGGCCAGCTGCCGGGCTATCCGGCCTCGCATGGTTGCGTACGCCTGCCGGTAAAGTTCTCACAATTGCTATTTACAGTCACCCATCTCGGCACACCAGTGATCCTCGCCAACAGCCACAGCCAGCCGAAGCAGGTCGTGCATCCGGGCATGGTGCTGTCTGATTATGCGGAGCACGAGTTCGAGGAACTGACCGGCAAGCACTTCAAGACCGCAGCCGCCCAGCGCATCCCGCAGCACGAGGAAGGCCACACGGCGACCTCGATCCTTGTCTCCAGCGCCACGCAGGAAATCATGGTGCTGGAGAACGGGCGCATCGTCGCCACCGGCAAGGCCTATATCAAGAACCCGGGTCAGCCGCTTGGCAACCACGTGTTCGTTCTCGAGAAGCCACATGACGGGCGAAAAGGCCTGGCCTGGCACGCCATTGGCCATCACCCGAAAGCAAATGCCAACTTCAATCATCCTGAGGAAGACACCATCAAGCGGCTGGGTGCCGACAAGCCGATCATTGCCGAGATCCAGAAACGGATGCATCCGGGTCTCGTCATGGTGATGTCGGACATGCCGCTGCACGAGGACACCCGCTCGGCGCATGACTTCGTCATCGCTGTGCAAGACTCCTGATGAAACGATACACGTATGAGAAAGCCAACGATGTCCATGACCTTGAAAATCCTTACTGCAGCTCTTGGTCTTTTGCTGCTGCCTCTAGCGAACCAGGCGAAAGCCGCACCAAGTTTTGACTGCGCCAAGGCGAGCACGCGGGTCGAGCGCATGATTTGTGATAACCCCCGCATCGCCGAACTGGACAGCGAACTGGCGGCGGCATATCGCATTGCCTTGCGGGATGCGCCCTGGGCCTCGGCCAACCGGCGCATCCGGGAAGAGCAGAAGGCGTGGGTTGCCGAGCGCAACCGCTGCCGGGACCCACGCTGCCTTCGTCAGTCCTACAGGCAACGCATCGCCCAGCTTCGTACTGAAGTCAGTGGAGGTAGCGGTGGCACAAGCTCTGGTGGAGGAAACTCGGCTGGTGGCGCCAACATGGTTCGGGTGACCGGAGTTGCGGCGAATGACGTGCTCAATGTTCGCAGCGGCCCCGGCCCCAATTATCGCGTTGTCGGGGCGCTCGGCAACGGTGACAGCGTCCGCAGGCTGGGTTGCCAGAACGTTGGAAGTTCGCGCTGGTGCCAGATCCAGATGATGACAGATATGCGCGAGCGCGGCTGGGTCAACGCCCGCTTTCTCACCGCGGGCAGTGCCTCATCGGGGTCTAATAATGGTTTAAGTGGGACGCCCGTTCAATTTGACCGGATGGTGACACCTTGTGTCGCCCAGGCGGCGCGTCTGACCGGTGCATCGCGGGGTTCAATTCGAGTCCTTAATCGTATCAGAACGGGTGGCGGTCCAATCCTGACTCTTTCAGCGGCAGGTGGGAAATACACCTGCCGATTGGAGGCAAATAATAGTGTTACCGTATTCAGTGAATATGCGAACTAGCCCGCTCGAGTAGCACTACATTGTGGGCTCGCAGCAACAGCCAGCAAGATCTAATGCAAACAACTAAGGAGCTTTGATATGGGAATTTGGGATTTTGTGAAGAGCGCTGGTAAGGCGCTGGGCATCGGCAAAGAAGATACTCCGCCGAGTGCTGATGAGTTGAAGAAGGAACTCGACAGCTACAAGCTGGGCACCGAGAACGTGAAGGTTGAAGTTGAGGGCGATAAAGCGATCGTCACTGGCGATGTAGCAGATCAGTCGGTGCTGGAAAAGGCAATCATCGCCGTTGGCAATACGCTGGGCGTGTCGAAGGTTGAGAGCAAGCTCACCGCGCCAGACCAGAAGGATCCGGTATTCCACACGGTCAAGAAGGGCGACAACCTGTGGAAGATTGCTGAGGCGGCATACGGCAAAGGAAAAGGCGCCAAGTATCCTCTCATTTTCGAAGCCAACAAACCGATGCTCACAGACCCGGACAAGATTTATCCCGGACAGGTGCTTAGAATACCCGAGCTTGCGTGAACAGGTTGCCAGGGTAGAAAATCAATACCGGTAGCAAGACGACGAAGTGTGTGTAGTTCCAGAATGGCGGCATCGGTACCGAGCTCCCGAAGGCGCTGACACTAGGCGGATGGCAATAGAAATATTTGCATCCGCTTAGAAATATCAGGAGCAACTCAGGCAATCGGGTGATCAAGTCATGAATTTCATTGATCGAGGAAACCAGGTTGCGCCGCACCACTCGATCAGTTGTTTACTAAACCGAATGGAAAGTCTAATGCGAAAATCCCTATCAATAGCGGTCGCAGTGCTGATGATTTCAATTGCAGGCTGCAAACAGGAAAATGCGGATAAGGAAAAGACGCCGCCAACGCAGACCGAAAACAAAAAGCCCGCCGCTGCGACACAATCATCGCAGGCAGAAACGGCTGCGCCAGGAACGCAAAATACCTCTCAGGACATTGAAAACGTGACCAACAATGCTTGCCTTGCTGCGGTGAAAAAGGAAACAGGCGAATCGGACGTGTCAGTCGTCAGTAATGAATTCTCGGAAGCCAATACCGTGGTGATGATTGGCGTTGGCGCACAACGCGCGCCATGGCGCTGCCTCGTTTCCAACAAAGGTCAGGTAGCTGAAGTATCCTTCGAGGGCGATGACAGCGCCGGTGCGTCAAATCAACCGGCGCCTTCTGACAACGCGACAGGTGGCTCGGATGTCAGTCAAACGGCCATTAACGCATGTCTTGCTGCAGTTTCGAAGGAAACAGGCGAGTCGGATGTCGCTGTCCTAGGTTCGGAATTTTCGGAAGCAAACTCTGAGGTTACTGTCGGTGTCGGCCAACAACGCGCGCCGTGGCGCTGCCTGGTATCAAATGATGGGAAAGTGTCAGAAGTCTCCTCGCAGTCCGATGAAGGAAAACTGTGAGAGCTTATAACGTAGAAAGATTGCAGTGATGGAAAATGCATTTGGAACAGGCGCCGGCTTGCTGTTCGGTATTCTCATTTTGGCGGTTTTCGGAGCAGTAGTTGGCTGGCTGGCTAGCCTCATCGTTAAGGGCAGCGGTTATGGGCTGCTGGGAGATATTGTTATTGGTATTGTCGGTGCGAACATTGCTGGCTGGCTGTTTCCGGCGCTCGGTATCCCGGTGGGCAATAGCATTGTAGGAGTTATCATCGCCGCAGTTGCGGGCGCAGTAATCCTCCTGCTCATTATCAAGCTGATCAGACGAATGATTTAATAATTTTGCCGTGTCGCCGCTAACTGCCTTGTTGGCGGTCTATCGTTGCCATCAAGTCGATATTGGGGATTTGTAAGATGAAGTTTTGGTATTCGCTGATGGTATTCGCGGTAGTGTGGGCAGCCCCCGCGGCGGCAGACTGGACCGATGCGCGATGTGACATCTACCCGGTTGGTTCAGACAAGGCCGCCAAGATGATCCCTTGCATTTTTAGCCAACGACAGGGATATGTGACGATAACGCGCGAAGATAAAGTCAAGCACGACCTGGAGCCGGTTGACGATACACCAGGCAATTTCCGCGACCAGAATGGACGCACAGTGTATCGCCAAAGGGGCCTCGGCGACCAGGGGTTGATCTTCAGGTTTCCCGATGAAAGCGTCTATGTCTACTGGAGTACGGCGGCTTTTCAGCCTGCCGACCCTGACAATCCGACGTGGCCATTCACAACCGCCGAGTATAATGCCACCACGCTGCTGCGCTGCCGCGACAAGGGCGATGCAGTGTTTAAAAATTGCCCAGCAGGCATCTTGCGCATGGAGAATGGTCAAGCCTCGGTGGTCATTCAGAGCCCCAAGGGCGAGCAATTTACCATCAATTTCATGACTGACTATGTTAATGCCACCAATCGGGAAGCTGACGCCCGCCGCGATGGGGACACGTGGATTGTTACCATCAATGGCAATGAAGAATACCAGGTTCCGCTCGCGGCTATCGAGGGCGGTTAAAATGAACCTCAGCCGTATCGTCGCTATGCTGGTGCTTATTCTGGTTTCCACCGTGATGGCGAACGCAGCCGAACTGGGCGGAAAGACGTGGAGGCTCGTGAAGATCATGTCGATGGACGGCCACATCGATGTCCCCGACGAATCCTCCAAATACACGATCGAATTTGGAGACGATGGAAGGGCCTCAATACGTGCGGACTGCAACCGGGCTAGCGGTCCGTGGTCCTCGCAATCCGATAGTCAACTCAAATTTGGCCCCATTGCGTCCACCCGTGCATTGTGTCCGCCCGGTTCTTTGTCCGACAAGTATCTGGCGCAGTTCGAATGGGTGCGCAGCTATGTGATGAAGGACGGTCACCTGTTCTTGGCAACGATGGCTGATGGTTCGATCATTGAGTTTGAACCGGCAAGCAATGACCAAGTGTCGGCAACATACACTGTGCTGGGCGAGGAGTTACGGAGCACAGATGGCGCAAAAATGCAGGAAGCCATCCTGAGCCGACTGTTCGATCGTTATGCTTCGGACAAAGGCATTAAAGTTGAGCAATCGGAGATCGATACCTTCGTAGCAAACATGCGGCGCGACATGGCAAAAGAGGGGTTAAAGACCGAAGGGGATCTGAAGCCTGAGGAGGTGGAACAGGTTGCCAGCAATCGGCGCAATATGGCACAGGCGCTGATCCGTCAGTGGAAGATCAACCAGGCGCTATACGAAGAATTTGGTGGGCGCATCATATACCAGCAGTTTGGCCCGGAACCGCTGGATGCCTATCGTCAGTTTCTTGAAAAACGCCAAAGCGAGGGCGCATTCGCTATCCATGATCAATCTCTTGCCACCAGTTTTTGGCGGTATTTTACGGATGAATCGATGCACGACTTCATGGAACCGGGTAGTACCGATGAAGCGATTGCTTTTGCTGTTCCGCCATGGGAGCGAAACAAATGAATATTGGCCCTCCAGCCGAAATTCATCACTGTGTCGTCGTTCCATGATTGCTCTCCTTCAGACCAGCAAGCCTGCGATTGCCATGATCGCTGCTAACCTGGTCCAGTGCCGGCGCAGGGCCGACGAAGCCGATTCATCCGTAATGGAATGCGCAATACGCCCAATGGCCGGCAGGTGTCGTGCAATGCCGAGCAGAAGCAGGGCGAGAACGGCAAACAACAGGCTGACGGAAATGGTAATGCCCCAGAACCATGCAGTCTGGGGTGCACGCTCGGCAATTACCATGCTGGCGGTCACCAGCGCAGCGGCAGTCATGCTGAGGCCAGCTGGCAGCAGATATGCGAGTCGAACAACTTGAACCAGCATCAGATTTCAAGCCCTAGTCTGGCAGCGCGCCAGCCGTGATCAAGGCTTGGGAAATCGCCGACGCTCCAAAGGAAAGGATATTGCTGGAGCTGCTTCCCCATGCCACCAATGACATGCTTGGCTGCTGCATGGCTGCCACGTCGGACTCGAAGCCAAGCGTCTGACCGCCATGTCCCCAAAGGTTCTTGCCCTTTAGTGCCAGCCCCAGACCATATCGCAACAAGGTCGGATTGGTCGTGCGCACAGCCTGCTGCATCAATGACAGGGTTTCGCGCGAGCGGAACAGGCTGCCCGCGACCAATGCTTCGATGAAAACGTGCATGTCGTCCACGGTCGAGATCACCGCGCCGGCAACCTCCGCCCAAAGAGTCCGTTATCTGGGGCACAGCAGACATCAGGTGGCCTGCAATTGTCAGCTGCCTGCAATCAGCCTCTCCTTCAGTTTCGACCAACGCCGTCGCCCTGATACGTTTTTAACGGCGATCGCAACCGCCTTCTTCTGGCCCACGAGGACAACCAGACGTTTGCCTGCTGGGCGTGAGATCGGGTTAATCAGTCGATCTGCGATTTGCCGCCACCGAAGACCTGCTTCATCTGCTCGGCCCACGGCAACTCCGCCACAGCGATCAGGTCATTCAGCGATACTGCCAGCGGCACTCGCTGTGTGACCAGCCGCTGCAGGACATCGGGCGACAGATAGCTCAGCCGCATCAACCGGCTGATGAAGCGATCTGAAATCCCTTCGGCGTCGGCCAGGTCCTGGACCGTGTTGAATTCACCCGCCTCCATGCGCCGCC
>DATKWR010000236.1:0-3562 GCA_035529475.1 Sedimentisphaerales bacterium
CTGGTTCACGTAAATAAAGTCAATGAGCGGGTCGTCCATTTTATTCTCGCTCGCCCGCAGCCGGTTGAGCAGAGGTGCCCATACATGCTTCCACATCCACCCCCGGCTCAGAATAGCGTGCTTGCGGGTATTCACTTTGCCGAACGCCTTGGCTCCCAACTTCATCGCCTGCTTGAGGAACCACGGAAACAGTATTCTCGCTATCCAGCCTAATGGGTCCATGATGTCACTCCTTATCCAACTCGATTAGTAGTTCATTCAAACAGTCCTTGATGTCCGGCCCGATCGTTCACCAGAAGGACCTCCGTGGCCGTGGTAGCGTTGGCACCCCGTGCGCCCTGATGGGCCAGGGCCTTGGCCACCTCGATCTTGTGCATCGTCCAATTTGGGTACAGCTCGCGTAATTGCGGGTGGTCGTAATAGCTCAGCACGACGCGGGCCTTCTCGAACTGATTTAGGGACTCAGCTAGGCGTACGTGGTCGGCGGGCTCGAAGTCATGGAGGTACTTGATTCCCTTCTCGAAGTATGGCGGGTCGCAGTAGATGGCAGTCCCGGCCTTATCCTCGATGCGAGCTGCTACCTCAAAGATGTCCCGCCTCAATATCGTCACGTTCAGCAGTCGATAATGCCACGCCGGGATGCTCTCAATAACGGACCGCCACCGCTTAGCAGCATGGCCCCCGTTGGCCGTGTAGCGGACACAGAAACCGGAGGTGTACTTCGCCGTACCCGCACATCCATTGCGGCCAATCCACGAACACAAGAGGTAATCAAAAGCCCTCTTCGTGTCTGGAATATCCCTCTCTGTGGTTCGGGCCGCTACAAGACGCGATCTTGCGTCGGCAAAGAGTTCGTCCGACATCAACGTCCGCGCTGCTCGCCCGTAGAGGTCCAGGGCCATCGCTTCGTTTTGCAGCACAAAGGCCAGATTCGTCATGTCCCCGTGTAGATCCACCGCCGTCTCCATGCGGCACTGCTCTTTCGCCAGCAGGACCGCCAGCGACCCGGCGCATAGTTCCCAATAGACTCGATGCTTGCCCAGCAGTTCCACGATCCTCGGCGCGAGGTTGCGCTTGGCCCCTGCCCACGGTGCTATTGCCTTGATCTTCATATCGAGTTCTTCTTTCCCCATATCAGCCAGCCCTCAACGGCCAGGACTGAGAAAATCGCATCCCGCGCCGCCAGCGAAAACAGCCCGGCACCGACGTGAAGGTAGCACGACAAGGCATTGGACACCAGCCATATCACAAAGCATACTCGCATCCGGCGGTTGTTCAGTACAACGCCCGTCACCGCCAGAATCGTCGCTATTGTTCCTATGATCTCAGACATTCGTCTTCTTCCTGGCCATGGTCAACTCCCTATCGGCACCCCTACTTCTTCGTTGGTGGATTGTACTTCATTTCCTCCTGAACCCGGCTCATGAAGGCTGCGTAGGGTACGTCGCTCTTGACGCAATCCTTAGCAATCTCCATCGCTATGGCGAAGCAGTCGGGACCAAACCGACCAGAAGTCACGTTCTGGTGCAACCACCGCTCCAACGAGTCCAGTCCTCTGTTCGCCGATGCCGAATCCTTGAGCTTGGGGCAACAGCCAATCCGTAACACATCCCGTAGTTTCTGTCGGTAGTCAAGTCGAGTCGAGTCAGGAAAATCAAGTTGCGCAGCGTCAGGAGAACCATTTGTTCCATGTTCTGACTTATCTGACTGATTGGATTTTCCTTTACCTGACCTGACTTGAGTATCTACAGATACATCTGTATCTACATCTACATCTACATGTGTGTTTTCGTGTTGCGCGCCTTGTTGCGCGCTGTCGCGCCACGTTGCGCCGTTTGTTTTCCATGCCAAGTCGCCATGCAGTATCTTATGGTCATTATTGCAAACCGCAATGACATCAAGTTCGTGACTGATTTGATACCCGTTGTAGTGGTGGTACACATCCGCGTTGCTGCCGCATATGACGCACCGACACGACGTTATAGCTGGCAATCTACCTTTCTGTATGGCCTGGTAGACAGACATCCTTGCCCTTGATTGATCTGCCTCCTCTTCCTTGCGGTCTGGGTCTCCTTGCCTTGTTTTCCGCCACTTTCGCCAGTATTCTGCCCTGGATTTTCCTTTCTCCACATACTTGTCATGGTTCACCACCTCATATTCAAACTGCTCAATGTGCCGGAGCCGCCGGCCGTCATCCTGCGTGCTACGGGACTCCGGATCCGGCGCCATGAGATACTCCAGTGATGCCTCTACCTGCTCGACCGTCCCCCCGAGTTCGGCTGCGACGAGACGCGGATTGACCTCTACTAGGCCCTCCACGTTCTTGTGAGCCAGTACCCAGCCCCATACGGCGAACACGTGCATCCCCGCCCCATACAGGCTGCCGGTATACATCGTACGAAAGACCTTGGCGTAGTTGTCCGACATAGCTCAAATCCTCATGGCAAGAAACTCTCCGTTTCCCGTACTTGGGCGCAATTCTCGAACGTCGCATACTCCTCCATGAAGACCAACTTTACAGTGCCAGTGGCACCGTTTCGTTGTTTCGCCACAAGAACCTCGGCCGTCCCATTACGACAATAGTCGGGCTCGAACTGTTTGTAATAGTCTTCTCGGTACATCAACATGATAAGATCCGCGTCCTGTTCAATACTGCCACTTTCACGGAGATCGCTCATTCGCGGCCGGTGGTCTTCGCGACTCTCGACTCCCCGGTTCAACTGGCTCAAGGCCACGACCGGGACTTCAAGTTCCCTGGCCATAGCCTTGATATGCCGGGAAATAAGTGAGATCTCCTGCTGTCGACCGTCGGCCTTCTGGCCAGAGTTCATCAACTGCAGGTAGTCAATCACCACCATTGCTATGTCGTGTTCTCGCTTCCACCGGCGTGCTGTCGCTCGGATATCGAATGGGTTCACGCCGGGACGGTCGTCGATATAGAACTCAGCATCCTGGTAGGCTGTAGCCGCATCCGAGATCTTGTTCCACTCCTCCCCGGACAAGTTACCTTTACGGACCTTCGTCCCATTGACGCGGGCATTCGAGCAGAACATCCGCTCGACAACCGCACCCTTGGACATTTCCAGGGAGAACAACAAGACCCCCTTCTTTTGGACCTGAATGACGTGGTCGATGATGTTCAAGATAATGGCCGTTTTTCCCATGCTGGGACGCCCTGCGATTACGATCATATCCCCCGCCTGGAACCCGCAGGTCAGATCGTCAAGCTCATAGTATCCGGTAGGTATCCCGCTAACCTGTCCTTTGGATCGCCGTTCGATGGTCGAGTAAACGCTTTCGAGGAGGCCAGAGATATTCTCCGGCCGTCCTGTGACGCTTTGTCGCTCCAGAGCAGTGAAGATCTTCGTCTCTGCCTCACAGAGAACGTCACCAACCTCCTGCGACTCGTCGTACCCTGCCTCGGCGAGTTCCTGTGCAGTAACAATCAGGGTACGACGCTTCGCGGCTTCCTGGACGATCTTGGCGTAATAGATGGCGCTGGCCGCAGAGGGAACGCTATCAACCACCTTCTGTAGATAATCGGTCCCCCCGATCTTTTCCA
>DATKWR010000237.1:0-11723 GCA_035529475.1 Sedimentisphaerales bacterium
GTGATCCTCAGCTTTCGACCGGGAAGAGAGGCGGCTAAGCACAATGTGTACCTCAGCACCGACGAGCAGGCTGTTATCGACGGCACTGTCCCTGTTGCCACCGTGACCGAGCCCAGCTATGCTTCCTCCCTTGATTTAGCCGGCACGTACTTCTGGCGGATTGATGAGGTCAACGATGCCGAGATTCCAACAACATGGCAGGGAGATATCTGGAACCTCTCGACGCAGGAGTATCTCGTTGTGGACGATTTCGAGTCCTACAACGACATTGACGCTGGACAAGAGGGCAGCAACCTGGTCTATGGTACATGGATAGACGGCTTCGGAACCACGACCAACGGCTCGACCATAGGTTATTTTGAAGCCTTCCAGCCCTCGATGGAGAATACCCTGGTTTATGACGGCAGCCAGTCCGTGCCGCTTTTCTACGACAACACCGTGGCCACCTATTCCGAGGTCACAGCGAATATCGCCGATCTACAGGCCAGCCAGGATTGGGCCAAACATGGCATTAAGGCGTTGACACTGCACTTCTACGGCGACCCGAACAATTCTGTTAATGAGCAGATGTACGTGAAGCTCAACGGCTCCAAGGTCACATACGCTGGGGATGCCGAGAACTTGAACCGAATAGGCTGGCAGATGTGGTATGTTGACCTGGCCTCAATCGGTGTGAGCCTCAGCAACGTCACTGAGCTAAGCATTGGCTTTGAGCGTACTGGAGCGGTTGGCGGCCGGGGAGTCGTTTACCTTGACGGTATCCGACTGTGTTCTTATGACCGTCAGGAGATCACGCCGGTTGATCCTGACCCAACTGGTCTGCAAGCACACTACGAATTTGAAGGCACTTACAGCGACAGTTCCGGTAACGCACGCCATGGCACTGCCATGGGCAATCCTGCTTTTGTGGCGGGCGAGGTCGGCCAGGCCATTAACCTTGATGGCGTCGACGACTACGTGCAGATAACCGGCTATAAGGGTATTCTGGGCCCGAATGCTGTTACTGTGACTGCCTGGGTCAGAACCACCAGCACCGGAACAGCAGACACCGGTTCAAACTCGACGAACGCAATTGTGGGCTGGGGCCCCAACGTTGCGGGTCAGAGATTCGGCTTCAGGGTGGACGCTGGCAGGCTGCGGGCAGAACATCATGGCGGCAATGTCCAGGGAGATAGCTCAATGAACGACGGTGGCTGGCACCACGTCGCGGTGACGGTACAAGAGAACGCCACAGTCTCATATCCGGACGTGATACTCTATCTCGATGGTATGAACGACACGAGGCCCACCACAGACCTGGATCCTGTGTTCAACCTCACCGCAGCAGAGGATCTCAGGATTGGCAGCCGGCCTGCAAGCAACGACAGGTTCTTCCAAGGTCAGATCGACGAAGTCCGCATTTACGACCGAGCGTTGACACAAGAGGAGATTGCATGGTTGTCCGGCCGGACGTTGCCCTTTGACAAGCCGTTCTGAAATAGCGTCGATATGAAGTTGGGCGACATCGATGCCAAGAAGGTCATCGTTTCTGGAAAAACGCTGTAATATCTCCATGAATATGTGAACGATACGTCGCCAACTACAGATCCTGCGCCGGTCGCTCAACGCTCAATGACCGGCAAAGGCACATATGCCTGCGAGGCGGGCGTGTAATTGCACGTGCAGCCTCCGGTCAGACAGGGAGCATTGAGCACACCGTTGGCTGGGAACAAGTTGTTGTAACAGCCGGGCCTGACGTTCCACATAGAGGTGATGCCGCGGGACTCCAGGTCAATGCAGGCGACGTTAGCCCGAAACCGGGTGGTCACCATATTTGCGCTTGACCGCAGCCCCGTGCAGCCGCGACGTACCCAGACCGTTTCGGCGCCCGAAGCCTCGCCTGTAAACAGGTCTCGGAGCATGAACCGCTCGACCGTGCCCCAGAGGATGCTGCGATCGATAATAGACAGTGGGCCGGGAGCATTTGACGCCGGGACGTTCTTTGGCGTTTTCGGCGGCACCGGCAAACCGGCCGCAAGTGTCCCATCACCTGCCCGGTAAATACCGGATGGCGTGACTATCAGATCGTGCTCCTCGCTGTACCGCAGCGCCGCTCCCCCCTCTGTCTCCCACAGCAGCTCGCCTGTCCTAATCTTGAACGACCGCATCCTGGGGGCCTGGCCGTCTGTCTGCGGCCGGCGCGGATTGAGAAGGTCGGCGCAGAAGACCCGTCCTCCCCCAACGGCGACGCTGACGTTCGCCTGACTGCACTCGTATCGCCAGAGATCTTTACCGGTGCGCAAGTTCACGCAGAAGAGATACCGGTCGCTCCGAGCAACCAGGTAGTTCTCCCGGACGTGCAGATTCAACCAGGTCCCGTCCAGACCGGCGGGCAGGCTGATCCGCCAGGTCTCCTGTCCGGTCCGGGGGTCGAGGACCACGCAGTCCCGCCCGCCGGTTACATAGACGGCGTCGTCGGAAGTGACCATCTGGTCGGTGGGGCTGTGTGGAAAAGGCAGGGTTGTCTGCCAGAGCGTGCGCCCGGTGAATACGTCAATCGCAGTTAGCTTCTCAGCCTTGACCAAAACGCGACCTCCCGCGACCCGGACGACGGTGTCACCCGGCTTGCGATACCACCGCATCGATCCGTCGAACCACAACAATCCCAGCGGCGCCTTGAGAAACCGGTCCTCTGATGCACCGGTATTGGCCGCGTCGGCCTCTTCGTGCGTCCAATCGGCCGACCCGGGCAATGGGCCCCGGCGAGAAAGCAGGACCAAATTGGGGGCGCTCCGCCCAGTGAAGCCATCCGGCTCACTGTTAGCCAACAGCTCAACCGCCTTCGCCGACTTCGGCAAGCACATCGTCCCGCCGTACGGGCGCAGAGGATGGACCAACGCCTTGACAACATCACGGCTCGGCGAAGAAATCAGATCAGTCGCTTTCTCAGATACGACCAGACTGGCCATATACGGCGCAAGCGGGTACGTAACTGGATCACCGACATGGACGCTCGCTCGCGATCCGTAGAGCCCGGCCTCATCGAGCTGGCGGCGAAGTCTCTCCACGACCGTGGCATCGTCGTCGACTGCGATCACATACAGTTGCGATTGCCTGAGCAGTTGCTTCACCAAGCCTCCGTTCTCCAGTCCCAGGACCAGGGCGTAACCTTCGGTGATTTTGGTTGTGGCCAAGATGTTACTCGCCCGGGCGCTCCAGGGCCCCATTTTGAGAGAGGTTGATTTAGACCGGTGGACCACGGGCTCTGCCTCGTGCTCGGCGCCGAAGGCGTAGATACATCCCTCACGCGTGACCACGAACAGCCTGTCATGCGCGGCAAGCATCCGGTTAGGTGTGCCCTGAATCTTGGCGCTCCAGGTAAGCTCAGGCGATTCGTCAGCCTGAGGAATCCGAATAGCCGCCACCTGGCCCGGTCCACCGGCGTAGAGTCGGGACCCGGCTTTGATGTGGATTCTCAGATTGGAAGGCAGGTTCCACAGCCGGCGGAACGACCCGGTCAGGGTGTCAGGATATTTGTCTTCCTGGCGATGAGCTGGAATCTCGGTCTCGTCTCTCGCGAGCAACTGGGCGGAAACCAGATCATGGGCCACGATTCCCTCGGCCGGCTCGTTAGTGAACATAACCTCCGGCGTCAGGACCGGCTCGCGAAAGGGCCCGAGGTCTTTCTGGTTCATCGGGTCGATCTGAAAACGGGTGAAACCGCCCGGATAGAGCTGGCTCTTGTAATCCCGGCGCCCTCCCGCATCGAGAAAACGCTCCTGATTGAGCCGGTTCAGGTCATAGAGATCACCGCTGTGGCTGAGATACTGCTTGATACCGGCAACAAACCACGTACCCTTGGGCAAACCCACGCGCCCGCCCCAGCCCGTGTGGTACTCCTGCGGCTTGCCGGTCTGGAGGTCGAGAAACGCGGTCAACTGCGCCCCACAGGGGATAACCAGTCTGCCCCCGACCACCGCCAGGTACCCTTGTGGGGTCAATCCGGCGTATTGGCCTATACCGTGGTCCATGTTAGCCTCAGGGATGTGGTTGCTGTCGGTGTTCGACCAGAGGGGGCGGCCCGATCGGGCATCAAGGGCGTGTACGAAAACGCCGTCAGAGGGCCAGAGCCCGGCGGCAAAGTAGATAACGCCGTCAGCTAAGACAGGTCCCCCGCGCGCAGGCCACAGAGAGATCAGACGCCCGTGGCCCAACAGCTTGCGGTCCTGCCGGCCCTCGGGAAGACCGCGGAACTTCCAGAGCAGCTGTCCGTCGGCAGCGTTCAGGCAGTAGAGATAGCCGTCATCGGCAACGAAATAGACCTTACCCTCCCCGACCACCGGAGCGAAACGCACCGGCCCTTCGGCGTAGAACCGCCATCGCTCGGACCCGGTTTCCGTGTCCAGGGCAGTAACGCTGTCATTGACCATCGAGGGAACGAACATGGTTTTGCCTGCTACGACCGGTTCGTAAGACGCGTCGAAGAGCAATCTGACCTCGAGCGGGAAGGCCGGGCGCGGCGCGCCAAGCTCACGTATCCACTGTAAGTGTAATGGCTCGGGCAGTTCCTCCGGAGAGGCTGCCGTTCGGCCGGCATCGTTGCGGAACTGTGGCCAATCAGCGCCAAACAGTTCAGTTCCCTGTAGTAGTCCCAAGATCACAATCACCAATTCTGTTGTACGTTTCATGTGCGGCCCCTGTCCTACCCAAGAATCTGAATTCATTAGTTGCTTGGGATTAAATTGAATTCACACGTATGCCTAACTTCAATTTTGCAGAACTCATTGCGTCTAACTTCTGTTTGCCCATCCGTTTCACACAACTCAACGATAAGGCAGACCTCGCAGCTTATCTGAACAGCTTTTCGTTTTGTCGTCGTGCTTGAGTCAGTTCGCCTCTCGGTGTCGCAGGGACGTCTTGTCCTGGCTGTCCTGAGAGCAAACGGTCCGCCGGTCACTGTACACACACGACCTTCCCGTTTTCCAAAACCGCAACAATGCGTCCTTTGCCGTCGATGGCAACTCCGCCCCTGACAACAGGAGCAGGCAGTTCCTTGCGCCAGAGCGTGGTCCCGTCCTTTATCCGAATAGCTGTCAGAGAAGATGTCACGGCGTCACCGGCGCCGTTGACACCCGCGGCAAGAAGAACATCGTCAGTCACAACAAATCCCTTGAAGCGGGTCCCCAGCTTATCCTGCCATAGGACTTTTCGCTGAGGCTCTCTTTTTTGCCTGTCGGTGGGACGATCCGTCAGGGGGGCAGGTGTTTGCCCGGTCTTGAGAATGGGTCCCAGCAGCGCTAGAGCGCTATGCTGACTTCCTTCGTAACTGGCATTGTACCGAAGAAGCCTGCCGTCGGGATATGGACGATTGAGCGATTCATACTGTGCATACTCGGGGAAATACGCATAAAAAGCGGTCGGGAACTGAGAATTCAGTCCCTCATGGGGCTCGTTGAGACACCTTCCGGTCTCCAGATCATACCGTGCCGTCTGATAAACTCCGCCGCCTGCGAAACAAAGCTCATTTCCTTGTATCGACAGGCTGCCCTGTAAGCTGACTCCGCTGTTCACTTTTTCAGACAATGTGCCGGACTTGTCGTTGTACCATTTGACCTGTCCTGTAACCGCATCCAACGCCGCTACATAAGTGCCGTCATAATGAGCGATCCCCGCCGCAGCATATACAACGCCTTTGTGCACGACAACTCCCCCTGCAACCGGCCACGTGGAGATAAGCTTGCCGTAAACGGGAATCCGCCGGCCTGCAGGTCCGACGCGAAAACGCCACAAGCGTCTTCCTGTCGCGGCCTCGAAGGCATAGACCCAGCCGTCCGCTGAGCCGGCATATACCCGCCCGCGCGCCACGGCGGGAGGAAAGTAAACGGCCCCTCCGGTATAGGCTTTCCACTGCTGGTGCCCGTCGGCATTGATTGCCTGGACCACTCCGTTGCGATCGCCAATAAAGACCATACCTGCCGCCACTACCGGGGCCGTGGGCATGGCCGTCGTCGCATCAATGCTCCACTTCGCCTCAATCTCTTCAGGCATATGCGTATTTGTGTACGGTATCCGGCTGTTATTGCCCTGGTACGTCGGCCAATCGCCCTCTTCCATTTTGAAATCCGCCACGGACGTGATGTCGCCGGCTCCTGTTTCCAATCTGGAGTCGTCGAGGGCCGGCTTGAAATCAAAATCACCGGCCGGCGCCAAAGAAATGTGCCCGTATAGAGACAACTGGCAGCCGCACATCCACGGTCCCCAGTAAAGCTGCCCGTCGGAAATGATCACTCCATCCTGACACGGAGGACGCATTGGGGCAATGTGCTGGGCGGTGTTGGACGCCGTGTCAACTCGCACGGTTCCGCCCGGAGTTCTAAAGAAGATGCTGTCAATGCTCCCAGTCGCTCTGGTGCATGCTCTTCGGTCAGGCAGCCTGACCAAAACCTCCCCGGTTTTGTAGGCATACTTCGCCCCGGTACCGCCGGGACCTGCGGCATAAAACCCATCCTCCTGCAACACAAGTTGAAGATTCCCGCCTTCTTTGTCCCACAACAGTTTTCCATCCCTTGCACTGGCAACTACAAGGCGACTCCGCTGAGGCCCGGCAAAGAGAATATATTCATCGTTACATTTGATATACGTTGTCGTCGAATACCCGGTAACGTAGTGCTGCGCCCGGCCGTGAGGGCCTATGGCTTCCAGCAAGTCCGTGGCCGAAGTCTTCCAGGCGATCTTCCGTGCTTTCGTATCGAGACATGCGAGGTATTTCTCAGGGCTGCAGAAGTAGAGCCGACCGTTTTTCATGCACACGCCGCGGCTGTCCAGATAGTCCTCCTCGCTGTGGCGCCACAGAACCTTCTTTGATTGCGGATCGATTGCAACAAATGTGCGTCCAAAGCCGAAATTCGTCTTTGGGTCCTTGTAATCGTGACCCTCCCACATCCCCCAGGGCCAATGGCCTAATCCAGGTGTTCTTGACGGCTGCGTATGTATCGCGACTTCGGAGCCTCCTATCAGGCCGTAGAGAATGCCGTCCTCCATAGCCATCCATTTCCATACCGGACCGTCGGCGACGCCTTCAGGGATAACAATCTCACCCTTAATTTGTCCGGTCCGGGTGTCTATCAGTTTACACGATTCATCATCCGCCATGTATAATATCTCAGGGGTTGCGATCATTGTGTTGCGATGGATCATGAAGCCTTCTTTCAAAGACCGCTTCCAAAGGATCATCCCGTTATAGGCATTTGCGCATATCAGCGTGTTCAACATTTCATTCTGATTCGCCTTGTGCGCGATGTGGCCAAAGGCCCTGAAGACCTTTCCGCCCGCGGCGACGGATATTTCCGGCATAGGGCAGAACATCGGATCGGCAAGGAACTGGGTAATGTAAGGCGCCCGTGCTCGCTGATCGGTGGATTGGGGATTGTTGTCGGGGCCGTGATAGGGATGGCTCCAACTATCGGTGTTGTTGACGTGCGGTTTGGTGATCTGTTTTCCGCCGATGACGACGGCTGCCCCGGGGGACACTACCCGAAGGAGCTCTTCTTCACTTACGCCGTCTCTGGCAGAGGCCGAGACAAACGCCATCCCGGCAAGATTGTCGGCCAGGTGAACGGAATTCCAGTCTCCTTCTTCAACGAAAATGCGAGTCCCCAGAAATCCTCGCCTGTCGGCTGCTTCTCGCATGGCGGCCACTTCATTCAGATCGGGTGACTGAAAATAGACTATCAGATTCCTTTCAATAACGAACTCAGACAACAAGGAACGAATTTCCTCATTCGGCAAACCGAGGACAACACAGATATCATTCTTGATTTCGATTCGATTGAGAGCATTCCTCATTTCTTCAGAGGACTTATCGGCCCCGCTTACAATGCCGACCAGAGCCAGCAGCGCACAGCCAATACCAAATTGTAATCTCTTTCCGCTTGTCATTTTATCATCTCCTTCATACTTGAACCTTGTCTTGCCAACATGTGCATTAGTTTCCCAAAAGAATGCCTCCTTGAACAGCAAAAAAACATTTCGGTGTGACCTTCCAATCTATTTGATGCGCGAATAACACTCAGCCGTTTGTCTGAGTAGCTCCTGGCCTGCAGGGACCACTTCTTGGCCTCGCCATGCTTCAAGCAGAACTCACCTGTTGTGATCCTCTTTTCTTGATGGAGCCGCCGACTCCTTCACGTCCACTGCTGACTTACATGCTCCCGGAAGACTTTCTCGACTATCTCGTTCATGGACGCTTCATGCTCGATGATCGATTTGACCAGTTGCATCTGGGTGCGACAGCGATCGAGATTGTGTCCCGCGCGGCCGATCTTGTAGTAAACATCGCCCATGAGGTGATCCGTAAGAAATCTCATGCACTGTTCAAATGTAATGACTTTGCCCGCGAAGGCCAGGTGGTTTCTCTCGGCCGGCATCAGGAATGAGTGTGTCTCCTCTGCAAAGCCACGAACCAACGCCGCAAACATGGTGATCTCGATCCTCACTTTTGACAAATCACGTTCATCCTCTCGAGCATGGGTGGCCGCCGTTCGGACCAGGTCTGCGAAGTCATAAACGGACAAACCCGGCATGACGGTGTCCAGGTCAATCACACAGATGCCCTGATGTGTATGCTCGTCCAGCATGACGTTGTTGATTTTGGCGTCGTTGTGCGCGATGCGCGATGGAAAACCTCCCTTGCGCACTGCGCTCGGCAAGACATCGCAAAGATCTGCATGGCCCAATATAAAGTCAATCTCAGGTTTTGCATCTTTGGCGCGGCCGGCGGGATCCTTCTTGAGAACCTCCCGAAACAGATCAAAACGCATCCGCGTGTTGTGGAAATTCGGGATTGTCTCGTTCAGGGCCGGCCCCGGAAGGTCATTCAGCATGTTCTGGAACCAGCCAAACATCCGTGCCGCCTCATAGGCCAGCTCGGGAGACTCCACAGCGTCGCAGGTGACGGCCTGCTCGACGAAATTGTATACTCTCCAGTAGCTGCCCTCAGGGTCTCTGTAATAGCCAGTGCCGCTGTCCGTACAGATGACCCTCAACTGGCGGGATGCCAATTCCGGATCGATTCTTTGTGTTTTGCTGTATATGTGTTCGGTGACGCGAAGAATATTGGCCATCATAGCGGGCGGATCTTTGAAGACGGCATGGTTTATCCGCTGCAGGATATGCCGGACAACGCGTGTGTTCTTCTCGCTGGTTAAGATGTACGTATCATTGATATGGCCTTGGGCCAGAGGCGTGACCTCCGGCAGCGTGCCCTCAAGATGGAAATGCTTCACGATCGATTTGACGGCGGCCTGCATTACAATCTCCAGAGCCTTTCGGGGTATAGCCCCTGGTCGGTCAATTCTCGTATGCACCGTGTGGCTGCGGATCTGTCCTGGCGGTACGTCACTCCGAACCAGGGATCCTGTGTCTGAAGCACCTTCACGGTGGCGTCCCCTTGCCGAAGCAACTCGTCAACGACGGTTGGGATGAACAACTCAGCGTCTGTCGAGTTCCCGTGGTTCGCGAGGAACTGCTCGAAGACTGTCTCGACGTGTTCGAAAATGGAGGGTTGGAATCCCCATAGATTCATTGAGACGAATTCGTTACCCGTTAGGGTGTGGGCCGTTCCATCGGCGTCAACATAGCGGGCGCCGGCTGCCGTTCTCTCAACGTTTCGCCGCTCAACGATTCTGCGCAGAGACATGTCCCCGTCGCACTCGCAGACGCCCCTGCACACCGCTCCGTATTCGCTCAGCGTATTCTTGAGGATATAGCCGACCATTGCATAATCATTGGGTGAAAGTGGGGGGGCTGTGAGAAAGCCGAGTATTGCCTTCAGTGCGTTGGCCCCGTAATAATCATCGGCGTTCATGACGGCAAAAGGCTCGCAGATCAGCTCTCGGCTGATAAGTATCGCGTGGCCGGTGCCCCACGGCTTCTCGCGTCCTGGGGGCGGCGCAAAACCACGCGGGCCGGTGTCTATCTCCTGATACACATAAGCCGTTTCCACAAAACGGTCAAACTTGCCGCTGACCTGCTCCCTGAAAGCATCCTCAAAATAGTGTCTGATCACAAAAACCACCCTGTCGAATCCGGCTCTCAGGGCATCGTACACGGAATAGTCGATGAGGGTCTGGCCATGGGGACCTACAGCGTCAATTTGTTTCAGTCCGCCATAGCGAGTGCCCAGGCCGGCGGCCAAAACCAGCGCGGTTGATTTCATTCGAAGTCCCAATCAAGCTCGTATCTCGAGCGACGAGGATGTCAAGCGTACACTATTGGGCACTTAGCTTTACCAGTTCTATGCCCTTGCCTGTTCCTAAATTGCGGGAATATTGCTTATCCGCCGGATGGTTCCAGTGCTCGTAAGCCCCCAGACTCGACAGACGAGTTACATCACCCTTGTGGTCGGGGTCATAGAACGTGCCCGAAGGCGGATTGTCCGCCACTGCCGCCTCGATCATGTAGTCGTTTGTGCCGGACTGGTGTGGGGCATCGTCCCACTCGGCCCATAGAAAATCGAAGCCGACCGCATCGATGGCCACCGGGTCCTGTGAGGCGAACAGACTGGAGCTCCAGTCACCGTTAAACGGCGGGCTGTTCCATTTCCTCGGCGCTCTTTCCTTGGCATGTTTGCCAGCATAAAGCCCGTCAATCAGATACAGAAGCGTCTTGCCCCCAAGGTGCTTGTGCCCCATGAGATCCACCAGAGGCCGATAATGCCCCATCCCCGGAGTGGTAAACGGAAGGTCCTTATGCAAATCGTAGTAACCCGGTGAGCGAGCCGGTTTCCTGACCAGCGACCCGTAGTGGTTCTTCGCGCAGAGCGTGACGCCGGCCGCGTCGTTGTGGCTTTTGAGATTTGCCAGGTTGATCAGGTATTCGGCCTCTACATAGGACGCGGGCACGTAGTCTGTTGTCGATCCCGCCGCATCCGGCGTGCTCCAGTAGAGTGGAACCGATGACGGCTTTGCGGCAGTCCGGCCAAACCGGCCCAGGTATTCCAGGTACCGAACGTTTGGGAACTGCTCGTGGCAGATGTTGTAGAACTCGTTTGGGAAGTAGCACAGAGTGTCGCCGACCGTGATGTCCGTTTCGCTGACGCCGGCTTTATCCACAAGCTGCCGCAGCAGGGCAATGATCATCTGCGGCGAGGTGTTCATATAATCAAGGTTCCTCAGATTGTAGTCTTCGATGGTTGCAGTGGCGCTGCTGTTCCAAATCCTGATGCAGCCGACGAAATTCACCTTGATGACGATTTTCTCACCCGGTTTGTATCCGACGTTCCCCTTGCCGTGTGCCTCATTGAAATATCTGAAGAGCGCGTCCCATGCGGCCGCATCGCCTGGCTCACCGCTGAGCGCCCGTATAGACCTGCTCATCATTGCGCCTACTACATCCTGATTTGTGTGGCTGCCTTCCCACCAGTGGCCGTCTCCCGGCCCGTCCCAATCCGTTGCATCCGGGTCGTGTACCCACACCACGCGCCCGGGATGAATCCCCTTGGCATTTCCTATCGGAGCATTTGCGATTGGCTCATCGGCAAAGAGCGGTTGTTCCGTCGTGATGGTCTGAGCCAACCACACCGATCCGACGCTGACGGCGACAAGCACCGCACACAGTGCATAGCGCGATTGCGCCAGACAGCGTTTTGCTCTGCGAATGAATGTGATCGAGCAGATCGCGCCGGTGAGCCAGATGACAAAGCCCGATGCAAGCGGAAAAGCCGCCCGCTGACAGGGATATGCTGC
>DATKWR010000238.1:0-3119 GCA_035529475.1 Sedimentisphaerales bacterium
CAATATGGGTGAGATAAACAAGATAGTCAATGAGCACCTGGAAGGCCAGGAGTTGGTAGAGGTGGATCGCGTACACGGGTATATACGCGCATACGCTTGCCGTACTCCATTAGACGAACAAGTGACGGTTTTTCTGCTCAACAAGAATGATGAACGGGAAGATGGGGTCGAGGTGGTCATCAATGATTTCCCAAGAATCAAGAGCTTTAGGCGATGGGAATTCAAGGGAAAGAGTTGGGATGACTATAATCCTGTTTATTCGGAAAACGGTTCTATTCAAATCCGCGGAAACAGTTTTACCACATCGCTGGAGCCGTTGTCGGTTAGCATTATCACGATATCACATTAACCACCGCCGTCGAAATAACCCGTAAACGGCAATAATCCACGGGAGGGCAAACAATGTACCGAAGAAAGTTTTTGCGGGTTAATTCGGGACGCACCCTTTTTTACGAGTTTTTGTGGCCTGCGAGTTTTATATCCTCTTAACTCGTGGATGCAAAAGCATTATGTATGATTCAAGTCCCAGCCCGTCCGGTAAGGACCGCGGACGTATTTGTTCGCTTCGGGGATATTGGTCACCGTAAGGTTGCTGCCATCCCAAAGAATCTTTTCGCCGACGCGTTGAGCCACATTACCCAGCAGCACCATCTCGGTCAACGGGCCGGTGTAATCGAAGTTGGCGCTGGCCGGTTTGCCGCCTTTACAGGCATCGATCCAGTCACGGTGATGACCTTGAGAACGAGTCAGGGTCTTGTTCGGACGCTGGTACTCTTTCATTTTGCTTTCCGGGATCAGGCGCGGGCTGCCGCCCCAACCGCCACAGAGAATCGTACCTTTTTCGCCAATGAAAAGAATGCCATTGCCGTCCAATCTCCGTTCTGGATCCAAATCTTCCGGTCTCGGCACTTGATGATTGCCGTCATACCAGGTTAAGGTCACCGCAGGCAAATCGCCACGAGCGGGAAACTCATATTTGACTGTAGAACCCTGCGGCGTGACCTCTTTTGTAACCTGGGTGTTAACGGTTTCCACACTGAGAGGACAACCAAGTTTGAGGGCCCAGAACGCCGGATCGATATTGTGGCAACCCATATCGCCGATCCCTCCTGTGCCAAACGCCCACCAGTGCCGCCAGGTATATGGATGATAGTTCGGATGATAAGGGCGATGTGAAGCGGGTCCCAGCCAAAGGTCCCACTGTAAACCTGCAGGAACGGGAGGCGTTTCCTTTGGCCTCTCATCCACGGGAAATCGGCTGTTTCCTCCGGTCCAGGCATGCACTTCCCTAATCGCCCCGATGGCGCCATCCCAAATCCATTCACACGTCAGACGAATACCTTCCCCGGAGTGGCCGTGGTTGCCCATCTGAGTGGCTACACCCGCTCGACGGGCGGCCTCGGTTACCTTGCGCACTTCATAGACCGAATGGGCTAAGGGTTTTTCACAATACACATGCTTGCCCCGGTTAATGGCCGCCATAGTAGCGACAGCATGAACGTGATCGGGAGTGGCAATCAGAACGGCGTCAATCGCCTTTTCTTCATCAAGCATTTCTCGAAAATCAATATAAGGAGTGCACGTTTTGAGGCTATTGGTTGAATCATTTTCGCAGTAGAAGTCATTGATTAATTTCAAGGCAGGCTTACGCCCGGCGGTGCCCCTATAGTAGAATTGACTGTAATCACTCTCCTCGTTTGGATCGGCAATAGCAATAATCCGCGCATCTTTGTGCCTGAGCAGATTCTTGATATTTACCGTTCCCTGGCCGCCTGTACCGATTACGGCTATATTGACTCTCTCACTTGGAGGCACGTGTCCTGTTCCACCCAGGACATGTCGTGGAATAATACTAAAAATGGAAGCAGCACAGGTACCGGCAACAAAATCCCGGCGAGATATCTGCGAGGAATGAAATCGTGATCTCTTTTTGTCATTCATAACCATTTCCCTTTGAATTTTCTTCTTCGGAAATTGTAGCTTAGCACACGTGAGGCGGTTTATCACGGCTTTTCCACAGAATACAGGACACAGGAGACAGAATACGGTCTTGCAGGGTATGCCCTGGCCCACCGATTTATATATGGTATGGGCGTGCCGCCCGGCGGTTATGGGTTCGGGGCGGAGCTTTTTTTAATCGAGGTTGAGCGAAAGCGGGGGGGGCGTTTGCACCTTTGTCAAGTTTTTGGACAACTTCTGCGCCGGCGCGTGCGATTGGGGCGCCGGAATCGGCCCTGACCGCGGCAGAACACCCATTCCGGCGTCTCGGCACGCCATTTGCACATCCGATATGGGCACTCGCGGTACGTCGCCATAATAGTGCCCCGAAACAGTGATTGTTCAGGTGTGTATCTGCCCGTGGCTGGGTTCGAGAGAAAGAGGATGTTCTTGCTGGTAACGGCCGCATGGCTGAGCGGTGTACTCGCGCTCTGTCCGGCTCGGTCGGCGGAAAACGGAGCCGAGGCGGCTCAGTCCGACGGCTCTCAGTCGCCGCTGCCGACGGATGCCAAAACCGACTCGCTGTTTGCGCGCGATCCGAATTTCGCCGGAAAGAGCAGTTATGATCTGGGCCGGTCGGAGTTCTTTATCCGAACGATGCTGGCCGTGGTATTTGTTGTCGTCCTCGGCGTGGCGGCGCTTTATGTCTCGAAGAAACTGCTGCCGAAGATTGCAAACCGGCCCTCCAAAGAGATTCGCATCGTCGAAACGGTTCATCTCGGCCCCCGCAAGGCGGTGCACCTGATCGAGGTCGGCAAGCGGCGCTTCTTCATAGGCAGCACGAACGAGAACGTCAGGAAACTGGCGGAAGTGACCGCAGGCTTTCCGGATTTGTCGGAGCACGACATAGACCTGGGTTCAGAACGGATATGACCGCAAGATATCTCAGAACGCTTCTTCTGATATTGGCCGTTTGGGCGCCGGCGCGGGTGTGCCTGGGCCGGAATGCGAGCACACCCTTTCCGCTTCAGCAAAAGCCCGCCAGCCTCTCCGGGACGACTACGCCGGCCAATGGCGTCCCGAGCATTGGCGATCTGATGACGGTCATTGACAAAGCTACAGCCGACGGCACGCAGGGCAGAGACTGGTCAACGCCGGTCAAGCTCGTCATCATCTTCACG
>DATKWR010000239.1:0-2143 GCA_035529475.1 Sedimentisphaerales bacterium
ATTGACGAGCCGGTCGTCGTTGTCGTCGGCGTACATGATCCAGGCCAGGGTCAACTGCTTGAGGGTGCTCAGGCACACCGCCCGCTGGCCTTGCTCACGGACCCTTCGCAACGCCGGCATCAAGATTCCCATCAGAATCGCGATGATGGCAATGACCACCAGAAGCTCGATTAACGTGAACCCCGTGAGACGGCGGCTTGGCCTGCCTAACGAGGTAAAGCCTTTTCGGTTATTCACGATGATACTCCTTCCGTATGTTCTTGTTGCTCCGATTCTTACAATTCGCGCTCAAGACGCAACAGAACGTTTATTATAGCTCCGCATCTAATTCTGTGCAAGCCAAGATTCTCAGTACTCTCTTAAGTGCCTCATCCAATCGGGCCAGTCGCTGGGCTGGACGTTCCCAGCCTTGGTCCAGGAGCCGGCCTGATTATAGGACTTGTGCCATTTGAGGGTCCAGAGTTCCTTCAGACCCACCTTGCGCGCCGAATAATCGAGAAACAGACAGCCGGCGAAACCGTCGTGCCGGTTCATGCAGTACCGGCCCATCTGTGCGTTGTCGTTCCAATGCTCGCCGTCGAACGCGGGCGGGGTATCCGTCTGCAGCGGGACACCGTTGTAGCGTATCGCATCCATCCACAGCGGGACATATCCGGCCCCCGCGACATTCGGCCCCCGCCAAAAATCCCCAGCCGGGCGGCTGTGGGGCTCGGAGCCCTTGGGAGGGTCGTTGCAGTAAGCGTTGATCCCATAGCTTCCCTTGATCCGTTCCGGCAACCCAGTCAGTGAGACGTAACCCCACGCGGACGTGGAGCCTCGAAACGTCCCTTCGAGGCCGGTGGTGCTATTGTTCTCGTCCACCCAGGGCTTGGTCGCATTCGGACACGTAAGGACCTTGTCGTCGCACTTGTGATAGGCCCCAAGGGCCTGCACGGCGCGGTTGCCGACGGTGAATCCCTGCATGAAGCGGCCGTTGTAGTCCTCGGCGTACATGGAGAACCACAAGCCCCACTGCCTGAGCTTGGCCATACAAGCGACGGTCCGAGCCTGCTGTTTTACCCGTTGAAGCGCAGGCATCAAAATCGACATCAGCAGCGCGATGATGGCGATCACGACCAGAAGTTCTATCAGCGTGAACCCTTTAGACTTCTTCACAGGTCACCTAAAGCACCTTCCTTGCCGTCGTTCGTCTCACCGATCCTTCAGATGCGCGGAACCTGCTTTCTGTTCGACCAACTTTGAATCTACGTTTTTTTTCTAATAATCCTTGAAACTCCTCATCCACTCAGGCCAGTCGCTCGGTTGCACTCCGCCAGCCTGCGTCCAGGGGCCGTTCGTCGGGTACTTGCGATGCCACTTCAGCGCCCACAGCTCCTTGAGGCCGATGGGCCTGACCGTCCAATCCATGAAGAGCACATTGGTACCGGTTTGGTGCCGGTTGATAGCGAAGTGCATCATTTCACTGTCGTAGTTTATCCATTGGCCGTCAAATTGCGGAGGAACGATGCGATTGAAACTGCGAGACAATGCCCCCGTCTCGCTGGTCCGATAGCAGGGCCCGCCGCCCCGCCACATGGTATCGGCGAAGACGGGAATGCGGAACGTCTGGGCAACGTCCTTCTGCTTCCAGTTCCACGGGATCGGACGGCCCTGAATCGCGCCCGTGCCCTGGGCGTAATAGAGCCAGTTGTTGCCGCCGTAGCTGGCCTCTTCCCGCGAATCAAAAACTCCCCCCGATCCCATGATGTAGGTATGCGCGGGACCTCCATACTCTAAATCGGTACTCCCGCCTGACGGACGCCGCTTCGGCGCCGCCGGGCACAGAAGGATCTTCGACTTTGTTCTGTACTGCGACCGCAGACCTATCACCCACGTCCCGCGCTTCCAGCCCAGGTCGCCCGCTTCAGGGAAGCGACCGTCGTTATCATCGCAATACATGGCCCACATGGTGCCCCATTGCTTGAGCAATGCCTGACAGGTAACCGACCTGGCCTGCTTCTTGACGCGCGACAGCGCCGGCATCAATATCCCCATCAGCAAAGCAATGATGGCAATAACCACAAGAAGCTCGATAAGTGTGAATCCCCTTCGCCTGCACATACTAACGCCCTTTCTTTTCAAGACATTCTTTCCCTCAGTCTCT
>DATKWR010000240.1:0-4754 GCA_035529475.1 Sedimentisphaerales bacterium
AACAGAATCAGCGTATTCCGGTCCAGTTGCAGCCTCCTGAGCGTTTGCATGATCTGGCCTACCGACCAGTCGATTTCACTGACCGCTTGCGGAAACAATTTGTCGCGCGTTCGCGAGTCCACTCCGGCACTTTCCTGGCGAATCGTAGCTTCGAGATCCTTACCGACGCTTCGCATAAACAGCGGTGATATGTGCAAAGGCCGGTGCGGAAGAAAATGTGGCAGATAAAGAAAGAACGGTCGATCCTTGTTGTGTTCGATAAATCGAACGGCACGTTCCGTGATCCGCTCCGTGACGCGATCCAGGTCCGGGTCCAGTTCGATGACTTTCTCGCCGTCGAGCAACGGTAGCGGCGGGAAGTGAAATTGCTCTTGATTCGGATGCGTCGGATGGATATCCCAACTGTAGGGCATACCGAAGAATTCATCGAATCCTTGGCGGGTTGGCAGAAACTCCGGTTGGTCACCCAGATGCCATTTGCCGAAGATTCCGGTGGAATATCCGGCGGCTTTCAGCACCTCCGCCATCGTGATTTCGTCAGGGTGCAGACCCTTCGAATCGCCGGCCAGCAACACGGCGTGGCGCGAGCCAGTGGCCATGCCGATGCGTGCGGGATAGCAACCGGTCATCAGCGCCGCACGCGATGGCGTGCAAACGGGCGCTGCAACATAGAAACTGGTTAATTTCATGCCCTCGGCAGCCAGGCGATCAATCGCAGGCGTCCGAACATTCTCTGCCCCAAAGCAGCCCAGATCGCCGTATCCAAGATCATCCGCAAAGATAACGATGAAGTTAGGTTTCTCGTTCGATGTCGTGATGGCACGTGCTGCCGAGGCTTGTGCCAGTCCACGCCATGCAGCGGCCGCAAAACCTGCACTTGCAGCCCGCAGGAAGCTGCGCCGGGACATGCTACAGGGTTTCGTACAGCGATGACTCATGTCGATCAATCCTTTTCAGATTCCAAAAGAATCCACAGCACCCCCGCAAGTTAACATCGGCAGGGATGTAACCGTTCACCGGCATTTTGATGGTATTGGGCAACGCACCCAACACTAATTACCTGACCTTTCAATTCTCTTCATAGTGTACAAATGTCGGTTGCCTCAAGCCGATTACCGTTATTCCACCGGCCATAATGGCTTGCCGCGCCGTGCGCCTACCAGGGCGGCGTGAGCCCTGTAGTCGGCCACTTTATAATCCAAGATACGTTTTGTCAAAACGACCTGTCAAACGGCTTGGTCCGGCCGGACAACCATGCAATCTCCTCTTGCGTCAATGCTCGGCTGTAAATACGGACTTCGTCGATCTGACCCATGAAGAATCTATCGTTGCTTGCGGGCCGCCTGCCAATACTGACGTCCTCTGCTGCGGTGAGGTTGAACGCATCGGGGTCTGTAGTCGGCCTGGTGTCGTCCGCACCATCGAGATAGAGTATCACCTCCGGGTATGAAATTGTGGCGTTTGCTTGTACCGTCACCGCAACGTGATGCCAACCGCCGTCGCTCAATAAGGTATCTGCCTGGATATTGCCGCCATGATGTTCTAACCGCAGCCGGCCTGCGTCCACCCTGAAGCCAAATCTCTGACCTGCAATGTTGGGCCCCCAGCCTGCGATGGCGCCGGCGACCGTACTGCTCGTCCTGACCCAAGCCGTCACAGTGACTGCACTTGAGCCGAGAATTCCCTTGTAGCCGTCAATATTAACGTAGTCGTTGAAACCATCAAGGCTGATGGCTTGGCCGATCTTGCCGGCTACGAAAATGGGATCACCCTGGGCCGTACCGTTACGTCCGTTGCCTGAACTGTCGCTGGTATTGCCTTCGAATTGATATTGGGCCTGTGAGCCGGCTGTGCCGGGATCGACCGGCGTGATCATCTGACGGTCGTAAGAATACAGCCGGATCGCATCGAGCAAGACCATGCCCTGGCCAGCAGCCGTCCCAATACGTTCAAAGCCGATGGTTAGCGTAGTGACATTGCTCAAATTCACACCGAACGAGGCCAGGTCAATATACCACATCTGCCAGCCCTTTAGCCCTGTGTTCTCGGCATTGCCATCGTAGGTCACCTTGGCGCCGTTGACCTTCACATACATCTGCTGTGGGACATTATTGGGATCGCCAAAGAACCGCAGCGTCAAGGCCTTAATGCCATGCTTGGACCAGTCCTGGCCCGCCTGCAGATTAGCCACACTCGCTGTAATCTCTGAAATGCTGGCTATGGTGTTATTGTAGAAGAATGGTACGGACTGTTTGCCGTCATAGACAGTCGAGGTCTCCATAGAAGGCTGAAAGGCCTCGGTATAGCCGATGGTCGAGCCGTTTATCGTGGTCCCAAAGCCATCCACCCACGTTACATAGACCAGGTTGCTGCCCTCTTGTCCGGCCTCAACGTCGTTGTAGGACTCGAAATCGTCCACCATGAGATATTCCTGCGTCGAGAGACTCCAGACATCGCCCTGCCAGGTTGATGGGGTCTCGGCATCGTTGACTTCATCAACCCGCCAGTAGTACGTGCCGGCCAAATCCAGGGAGGAGGGATAGTTGGGCGAGGTCACGGTCACAGCGGGAGCCGTACCGTCTATCACAGCCTGTGCGTCGGTGCTCAAATACACATCGTGCTTGACCGCCTCTCGTCCCACTCCCCAGCTCAGGGTTGCAGCCACGCTCACGTCCGTGGCGCCGGAAGCCGGATCGGGCTCTCTGGCGCTGACGGGTATGTAGAGGAAGCGAACCTCACTGAGACCATATTGGTTCAGGATGCCTCCCCAGTTGCTGTTGGCAGTGATCTTGACATACTTTGCGGCCACACCACCAAGATCAACGGTGGTATTGGGTGCATAATCGTCTGCGCCAGGACCCCGGGCGAGCTCGTGAGTCGTGCCCAGGGTGGTCCAGTTAGTACCATCGGCTGAATACTCAATGGTGGCTTCCTTCACGCCGAAGCCGACGACAGGCTCGGTGGAGCTATTGTAGTTCCATGCCCACATCTGATGGAGTTTATAAACCTTGTCAAACTCATACTGGATCCAGGTCGGCTGCGGCCCAGCGATGTTACTGAGCCACATGTCCGTATTCACTACCGAGTGCATATCATCAGCGTTCAGTCCGGAACCGTTGACGGTATTCTGCGGTCCCTCATTGGCCTTGTTTGCACTGGAGGCGGTGGCAATGATATTTTCGATCGGGTAAGCAAGAGGCTCAACGGTAAAGCTCCACACATCGCCCTTAAAGATCGTGGAGGTGGGCGGGGCATTGACTTCATCAATACGCCAGTAGTAGGTCTGGCCGAAATCGAGACGGCCCGGAGGATCAAACGTTGTAGAGCTTTGACCCTGACTGGCCAGAACGCCGAGCGGATTGGCTCTGCTGGCGTTGTTGACATCGTCGAAAACAGCGCTCAAGTAAACATCATGGGTGTTGGCGAACTCTCCAGGCGTCCAGTTAAGCACTACGTCCCTCGGCACGTCGGTCGCTCCGTCAGCAGGGTTCGGCCCAGAAGCCAAGCCAACTTCACCCCTTATCACGGCCTGAATCTCGGCTGGGGTGAGCGTGTGGTCATATATGCGGACATCAGCAATCCCGCCGGTCCAGTATTGAGTGCCGTTGATCTGTCGTCCGATGCATGCAAGACTTCGCACGAGGTTCCACACCTTCGGCTCAGACACCAACGCCTCACCATTCGCGTACAGGATTGCCGTGGCACCATCGTACGTCAGACAGAGGTGATACCACATGCCGATCTCAAAGAAGTTCTGCATCCTCACCGAGTTGCCCCATGCGAAGCCAATGAGCGTCGCGTCCTGCCGTCCGAAGCCAAAGGCTTGCGCCGTCACGGGCGAGCCATAGCCCATAAGCACATTCAGGTCACTGCCGAGGCTCTGGGTCATCGCCCAGACGCACACAGAGCGCGGCGACGTGCCATCCGGCAGTTCGGCCGGATTGCCCAGATCGATCCAATCATCGACGCCGTCGAACAAGATGCCCCGGTCTGACCACTGGGGATTTCCCATCAGCGTGCCGTCATTCCCATTGCCGCTCAAGTCGTGGGCGATTGTTCCAGACCCCTCATCCAGCGGCCAGTAGCCCACGAGGTCTGCTGAGACACTCGTCGCCCACCCCAACAGCGACAACAAAACACTCAAACAAATCACTTTCTGAGACATGATAATCCTCCTTCTAAAATGAGTGACCATTCACGGATATTTCGATGGTATTGGGCAACGCACCCAATATTAGGATATTGGTCACCCAGACTCATAACGGCTGTGCTCTATGATAACACATTCGCAGGTTCTAATTCAACCTGAAAACGTGCTTCTTCTTACGTTTTTTGAGGTTGTGATATCGGATAACTCATGGACATCGGGCAAGAGGGTGTTATACTAACACTCGAAGAGTTCCGTGGTCTTGTGCGGAAAACCATGCAAGCATTGTTCAATGACAGGATGAGGAACCCATGAAACATCGGAACTGCACGCGCAGGAGCTTCTTGCGTTCAGCCGGTCTTGCGGCCGCAACTGCGGTGGCAGGGTGGTCAACAAGCTTCGCAGGCCGCGCTGAGAGGAAGTCAAATCGCAAGCCCAACTTCATCATCTTTCTTACCGACGACCAGGGATACAATGACGTCGGGTGCTTCGGATCGCCGGAGATCAAAACCCCCAATTTCGACCGCATGGCTCGCGAAGGCATCATGCTGACCAGCTATTATGTCGGTTCCCCGGTATGTGGACCCAGCCGCGCTGCGTTAATGAC
>DATKWR010000241.1:0-4994 GCA_035529475.1 Sedimentisphaerales bacterium
CGAGGCCGCGGCGGCGAACAAGCAAGAGCAGTTTGACGGCCTGAAAATATACCTCACTGCGACAGAAAACGCCGGTGCCTACCGCGAGGCGGCAACCAAGCTGAAAATGACCGAGGGAGCCGTGAAGGTTGCTGTGCATCGTCTGCGGAGACGCTACCGCGAGCTGCTGCGAGACGAAATCGCCCAGACGGTGGCGAGCGAAGACGAGATCAACGAGGAAATAAAGCACCTCTTCGCCGCCCTGGCCTGCTGAGAATACTGCCGCGGGGGCGTCCTGGAGAATGGGCGGATGGCGTGTAACCTTTGCGCCGGTTTGCGTAAGTAATATGTGCAAGCAACCGGAAAGTCGAAAGGAGATGCCACTATGGCTGAAGAAAGACATTGTTCCGAGTGCGGCAGGTCGCTGCCGGCCGACGCCCCGCAGGGACTTTGCCCGCAATGTCTGATCAAACTGGGCCTGCCAACCGGCGCCGAGGTGCAAGACGCCGCCTCGCCGGATAAGCCAAATGATATTCCCACCAGCGGCACGCCGTCGGCCGGGTTCGTACCGCCTGAGCCAGGCGTATTAGCCGAGCAGTTTCCGCAGTTTGAGATCCTCGACCTGCTGGGCCAGGGGGGCATGGGGGCGGTGTACAAGGCTCGCCAGAGGCAGCTCGACCGCGTGGTTGCTCTGAAAATCCTGCCGCCCCAGATCGGCCGGACCGAGGCTTTTGCCGAACGCTTCACGCGCGAGGCGCGCTCGCTGGCCAGGTTGAGCCATCCGGGCATCGTCATGGTTTACGACTTCGGCCATACCGAGGCCGGTCTGTACTACTTCGTCATGGAATTCGTGGACGGGACGGACCTGCGGCACGTCATCCGCTCGGCGCAGCTTTCGCCGGCCGAAGCACTGTCCGTCGTCCCCCAGATTTGTGAAGCCCTTCAGTACGCCCACGAAGAAGGCGTCGTGCACCGGGACATCAAACCCGAGAACATCATGCTGAACAAGAAAGGGCAGATAAAAATCACCGACTTCGGTCTGGCCAAGCTGCTGGACCAGCCGGCGACGGCGCATACTCTGACGCAGGCCGGGCAGAGAATGGGCACGCCGCATTACATGGCCCCGGAACAGATCGAGCACCCGCACCTGGTTGACCACCGGGCGGACATCTATTCGCTCGGTGTGGTGTTCTACGAGATGCTGACGGGCGAGCTTCCGCTGGGCCGGTTTCCGCTGCCTTCCAACAAGGTCCACATCGATGTGCGACTGGATGAGGTCGTGCTCAAAACGCTGGAGAAGGAGCCCGAACGTCGTTATCAGCACGCTTCCGAAGTGAAAATCGACGTCGAGACGATTTCGTCGGAGAGCCATGTGTCTGGTCCCGCAGCCGAGGCGGCCGAAGAGCCCGAGGAGGATGACGGCACCAAAGCTGTTCGGCATCGTGTTTGGATTCCGGCGGTGGGCCTGCTGGTCGCTGGTGGCATCAATTGCCTGGCTGTGGTCGGCCTGGTGATTGCAGCGGTCGTCGGGCTGCTGGCAAAAGGGTTCTCCGGGCGGCTCGTCATCTTCGGCTTTCTGCCCGGCGCCGGCAACGCGGTCGTGCTGGCAGTCACCGTGGCATACGCAGTGTTTGTTGTCCTGGGCGGGTGGAACCTGATGCAATTGCGATCCCGCCGCCTGGCCCTGTGGGGCAGTATCCTGGCCTTGTTCCCATTCTCTGCGGGATCTGTCGTGGGCCTGCCCATGGGGATATGGGCCCTGATCGTGATGAGGAACGAGCAAGTCAAAGCGGCATTCGGTCAGAAGCGAATCGAAGTGGCGGTCCCGCCGAAAGTTCGCGACTTTGCGGTTTCAGCGGCCGGCGACGTGAAGGAGGCCTTTGTGCGGGGAAAGGCCGAGGTCGAAAAGATAATTGCCCGCAACGAAGCAGGCGCAGAGCAGTCTTCGGGACTCCCTCGCCAGAGCGATGCGAGCGCGCTAGGCAAGACCCATAAGCTGGCCATTGGATCGTTTGTGCTTGGATTCGTGAGCATCCTGATGACATCTCTTGCGCCGGGACGCATCGACTGGCTTGTGTTGGTTTTTCCGCCTGCCTTCATTGCTATCTTCCTGGGCGTGCTGGTAATGAGGAGGATTCGACCTTACCGGCATCATATTGGCGACACAGTGCTTGTGATCGTGGGAGTTGTCACGGGTTCGATTAGCGTCCTGTCACTGTTCGGAAGGGTAATGTGACCGGCTACCGGTTTTGGCGATATTCAGAAGCACCCCCACCGCAGCGGCCGAGAGCAACATGCTCGTTCCGCCGGCACTGACGAACGGCAGCGGGATGCCCTTGGTTGGCAACAGGACGGTGACGACGCCGATGTTCAGAGCAGCCTGAATAGCAATGGCCAGGACGATGCCGCCGGCCAAGAGCCGGCCGAATTGATCCCGGCAGCGGACGACGACGAGGATGCCCAGGGCGACAAACGCGACAAACAGCAGGATAATGGCGGCGTTTCCGACGAAACCGAACTCTTCGCCTATGATGGCGAAGATGAAATCCGTCGTATCCTCGGGTAAATGGCCGTACTTGCAGATGCCGCGCCCCAGTCCCTTGCCCCATAATCCGCCGGAGCCCAGCGCGATCAGCGACTGGTTCGCCTGATAAGCGGCGGAGTCGGTCCACTTCTCCGGGTTCAGGAAAGCGGCGATGCGATTCATCCGCGTCGGCGAACGAACCAGCATGAAAAAGAACGCCACGGCGCCGAACGGCAAAGGCGTCAGAACGTGCCACCATTTGACGCCTGCTATGATGAGTATAAGGAAGGCCAGAAGCGCGATAAAAGCCGCCGTGCCGAAATCTTCCACGATCACAAGTCCAACCACCAGGCCGACCATAGAACAAATGGGGACAAACCTTCTCCAGTATAACCTGATGTCATCTCCGAGCTTATCGCATACGGCGGCCAGGTAGAAAATGACCGCCCATTTTGCCAGCTCCGAAGGCTGGAAACTGACGGCGATGGGTCCGACGGGGATTCGCAGCCAGCGGTAGTGCTGATTGACCTTCGGAATAAGACCGGGCAGCGTTGGATAGAGCCGCTGGGACAAGACGATGGCAAGAAGCACGATGCTAAGGACCAGCAGATAGCTTGTCGGGTTCCTCCACCAGCCGTTGGCAAGGCTCAGCCTGCGATAGTCGCAGCGCGAAACCGCGTACATGACCAGGCACGCCAATGGGAAAAAAAGAATTTGCCGCAGACCGGGGTAATCGTAGAAGCGCTCGAGGTCGAACTCCTGGCTGATGTTGGCGCCGGCCGAGAAGACAAAGACCGTGCCGACGGCCATCAACAGGACGACAACCATTGCAATGGAATCTGAAACCTGATTGTTTCTTGCTGTAACGACCACTATATCCTGCTGTACGGCCGGCCCTGTGCGGTCGGCCTGATATCGACAACGCAATCATCGGCTCAGGAGCAAGCACACAGTTCGGCCCCTGCGCCTGAAGGTATATTCGGCTTTCTTGGGCCGGCAGCAGCAGAAATTGTCTCAGGAGCGGATAAGGCCGCCGGAGTGGCCCCAGTCCGGCTATGAACTCTGTGGATCGCGCCGGCGTGGCGCTTGACAATGCGCGGCTGACAGCTTACAGTAACCTTTTTCGCAAAATCCGGCCGTTTTCGAGGAGCTATAAGTTTTATGTCGGAGAAAGTGGTAACACGTTTTGCACCGTCGCCGACGGGGTATCTGCACGTGGGCGGAGCCAGGACCGCTCTTTTTAACTGGCTCTGGGCCCGGCGGACGGGCGGAACGTTCATTCTACGCATCGAAGATACCGACCAGAGACGAAATACGCCCACCGCGATGCAGCAGGTCATGGACGATTTGAGATGGCTTGGAATCGAGTGGGACGAAGGCCCCGAAACCGGCGGACCGCACGGCCCATACCTGCAATCGCAGCGAAAACACATCTATGAGGACTGCATCCGCAAACTGCTTGACGAGCAAAAGGCGTACTATTGCTTCGATACCCCGGAAGAGCTCGAAGCCATGCGAGAAAACGCCGAAGGCCAGAAGGGAAACTTAACCTATCTCCGCCCTGAACGATTTCCCGACGAAAATGACGTTAAAAAAGCAAGGGAGCAAGGCCGATCCGTCACGGTTCGTTTCGCCGTCCCGCAGGACGACCCCATCATCGTACAGGACATGGTTCGGGGTGTAATCACATTTGCCGCCAGTGAAATCGGGGATTTTATCATCCAAAAAAACGACGGCTTCCCGACGTATAACTTCGCCTGTGTGGTGGACGACCGCCTGATGAACGTTACGCACGTCATTCGGGGCCAGGAGCACCTCAACAACACGCCGGGCCAGCAGGCCTTGTGGCAGGCCCTATTTGCGGACGTCCCGCTGCCGGCGTACGCTCACATGTCCGTCACCGTTAGCGACACCGGCGGTAAACTCTCTAAGCGCGAGCGGCCGCAGGCCCTTCGCAACGCGATCAAGAGTGCCGAGCATATCGACCTGGAGAAACTCGCGGAGGCCGGCGGTATCACGGCCGACCAGATCGACTCCTTTGTCCGGGGCAAAACCACGCCGGACATGCCCATCATCGATACAATGGCCCGGCATCTCGGCGTTGCATTGCCCGAAATCAACATCGTCGATTTCTCCAGGAGCGGCTATCTGCCTGAAACGATGGTGAATTTCCTGGCCCTGCTGGGCTGGAATCCGGGGGATAATCGCGAAATAATGCCGGTCGCGGAGCTGATCGAGTCGTTCGACCTGTCGCGCCTGACGAAATCAAACAGCTTGTTTGACCGCCAGAAACTTCTGGCCTTCAACACCGAACATATCCGCATGGTTTCAGCCGAAACACTCCTGCGGCATTTCAAGCGTTACTTAGATGTTGTCGAGTCCCCGATGGCATCGGCCGACGATGAGCTTCTCTCAACAGTCATAAGACTCTGCGAAGGCGCAAGGACGCTGGCACAAATTGAACAAAAGAGTAAATTCTTGTTTATAGACA
>DATKWR010000242.1:0-2614 GCA_035529475.1 Sedimentisphaerales bacterium
ATTGACGAGCAGGGCATAGTGCGTACCGTTCGACCCAAGGCCGAAACCTTCGAGGATGAATTCCTCAATAAATCCTTTGGAGGCAAGGGTGCTGAAACATCGGTGAAACCAGGGAAGGTAACCCGTCCGGACATTGAGGCCTTGCGTCGCCGCGCGGAGCAAGCTGCCTCATCCGACGCGTGGCGCGAGCTGGGCGATGCCCTGGTGCTCTGGGCAGGACCGGGGAAGGTCGATGATGCTATCGAGGCGTACACGCGGGCAATTAGGATCAAGCCCGATGATGGCGATGCGCATTTTCGTCTCGGTGTCTGCTATCGCATGAGGTACGATTCTCCACAGGGCAAGCCCGCCGACTTCCAGACCGCCGTAGATTGCTGGACCAAGGCCCGGCTGATCGAGCCTAACCAATACATCTGGCGGCGGCGCATCGAGCAGTACGGCCCGCGATTGACCAAGCCCTACCCGTTCTACGACTGGGTGGAAACAGCCGCAAAAGAAATCAAGGCACGAGGCGAGCGACCCGTTGAGCTGAGGGTTCTGCCTACAGGTTCAGAGATGGCCGCTCCTGACCGCAACTTCGATGCCGGACAGGGTAGCGTTGAATCGCCCGATCCAAATGGCCGGATTACGCGCGACGCGAAGAACCTGATCAGGGCCGACGTGACGGTTGTTCCGCCGCAGATTAAACCAGGTGAGGCCGCGCGCGTCCACGTGACGCTTCGGCCGAATGAAGCTCGAAAGGCCCATTGGAATAACGAGGCTGAGCCGCTGAAACTCTGGATCGACGCACCTGCCGGCTGGAAGGTGCAGCCCCAACTGCTCGCCGCGCCCCAGGGCCGGGAGCCGGAAACGTCCGAACCCAGGCATCCTGAATTTGAGATCATGGCGCCCGCTGACGCGAGCGGCACGCAGCACTTGGCAGCTTATGGCTTGTACTACGTTTGCGAAGACCTGGGCGGGACGTGCCAGTTTTTGCGACAGGACATTCCCGTCGCCGTGATTACAGGCAAGTAGCAACCTCAAGTCCAGCCGCACTTATTCTGCGTAGAATTTCTGTCTATGCTGCTCGGCGTATTGTTTGAGGCGGTCAGCGACGTCGGGGTGTTTATCCAGCACGTTCGTCGTTTCGTACGGGTCGTTTTGCATGTCGAAAAGCGACAGGCCGATTTCCTCCTGTCTGTATTTTCCCGCCATGCCGTCCTTGCCCGCCTCGACGAGCGTTCGGTAGCCATGCGGCAGGTGAAGCTTCCATCGGCCGTCCCCGCTGGTGACACCCTCGAAATTCTTTCCCGTCGAAAAGGGATAATAGTCGTGTGGATTTTTCGCACCGGATTTGCCGACGATCAGGCCCCAGACGTTTCTGCCGTCAATCGGGTTCTCCGGGAGCTTAGCGCCCGCCAAATGAGCCAGAGTCGGCAGGACATCGAGCGTGCAGAAGGCCCGCTGCGAGCTTGTGCCCGGCTTGACCCAGCCGGGGAATTTGACAATGCACGCGCTGCGGGTGCCGCCGTCGAAACCGGTCCCCTTGGCCTCGCGGTAAGGCGTCTTTCCCGCGTGGTTGCCGTAGGAAACCCACGGGCCGTTGTCCGAGGTGAACAGCACCAGCGTATTGTCCTCGACGCCGTTCGCCCTCAGTGCCTTGGTAATCTCGCCGACCGACCAGTCGATCTCCATCATGACGTCGCCGTAAAGGCCCGTGCCGGATTTGCCCTTGAATTTCTCGCTGCAAAACAGCGGCACGTGCGGCATTGCGTGTGGAACGTAGAGGAAAAACGGCTTGTCTTTGTTTCGGTTGATGAAATCGACGGCGTGCTCGGTGTACCAGGTCGTGAGCATCGGCTGGTGTTCCTTGGTGACGCGCTCGATAGTGACCTTGCCGTTGTCCCAGAACTGGAGGGGATATTTGCCCCACGCCTTGGGGTTTTCCGGGTGGTACTCCCACATGTCATTGGAATACATCAGGCCGCACGATTCGTCGAACCCGCGCGCCGGCGGCCGGGTGTCGGGCTGATCGCCGATGTGCCACTTGCCGAACACCGCCGTCGTGTATCCGCGTGCCTTCAGGACCTGCCCAATTGTAGCGTACTTCGGATCGAGCCCTCTGGCGTTTGGACCATGTGCTCCGAAAACCTTTGTTCGGCCCGGATAACAGCCGGACAGCAGCGCCGACCGCGAGGCCGAGCAAACCGCCTGCGGCACGTAAAACTGGTTGAAGCGGCAGCCCTCACTGGCGAGCCGCTCGACGTTGGGCGTCTGATACGCGGGATTGCCGAACGGGTGAAAATCAGCCCAGCCGGAATCATCGAGAAAGATGATGACGAAGTTCGGCAATTTGCCGTTCTGTTGGCCCCTGCAAATTCGGGGCAATCCCATCGTCACTGCCGACAAAGCGGCAGCTTTCAAAAAATCTCTGCGGGTCTGTTGTATCTTCACGGCATTTCTCCTTTCAGTTGTGCATCACGTTCTACGCTCGCCGGCGAAATGCGACACGGTCTTATTTCTGCTCTCTGATCTTGATGTTGCGGAACCAGATGGGGGCTCCTGCATGTTTGCCCTGCAGGCCGATTCTGCCTTTTGTCGGCTGCTCGCTGAGCGGCTTACTCAACCACGCCGG